>JAAEOZ010000349.1 GCA_024222685.1 Gammaproteobacteria bacterium
CTCGTCGATAGGTAATCGAGCAATTTCTGGCAATGTAATATTGTTGATAAATACATGCCGTGCTGCCTCATTTAGACGTTCTCCACAACAGGCCTCGCATGCCTGGTTTGAAAGAAATTTCGCAAGTTCTTCACGGACAACGGTTGATTCGGTGTCCCGATAGCGCCTTTTCAGATTTGGAAGAATGCCCTCAAACGGATGCTTCTGGACGCGCTTATCTCCACGTTCGTTGTGATAACTGAATTTCACCGTTTCAGGTGAGCCATGCAGAATAACCTGCTGAACTGTTTCATCGAGTTCCGCAAAAGGCATCTCGATATCAAATTTAAAATGCTTTGCCAGCGATTGCAGCATCTGGAAATAATAACCATTACGTCGATCCCAGCCACGTATCGCACCGCCAGCCAGGCTGAGTTCCGGTGATTTGACTACCAGTTTCGGATCGAAGAATTGCATTGTACCGATACCGTCGCATACCTGGCAGGCCCCGGCGGGGCTATTGAACGAAAACAACCTCGGTTCTGGTTCGTTGATCGAATAACCGCATTCTGGGCAGGCAAAATTGGCAGAAAAACGAACCTCATCAAGGTCAGAATCTGAATCAATGGGCGCTATTTTTGCGATACCGTCGGTGAGTTGCAATGCAGTCTCAAATGATTCGGCGAGCCGAAGCTTGATGTCTTCACGAACCTTAAAGCGATCAACAATGACATCGATATTATGCTTTTTACGCAGCTCCAGCAGGGGTGGTTCTTCCAGTTCATAAATCTCGCCATCGATACGGGCTCGAATAAATCCCTGTTTTAACAAGTTATCGAGTAGCTGTACATGCTCACCTTTGCGATTAATGACTACCGGTGCGAGTAACATCAAGCGCTGGCTTTCCGGTAAGGCCAGTACCTGATCGACCATTTGACTGATGGTATTAGCTTCCAACGGCAGATCATGAGTAGGGCATTTCGGCGTGCCGACACGAGCATAAAGCAAACGCAGGTAGTCATAGATTTCAGTAATCGTTCCTACTGTTGAGCGTGGGTTATGTGAAGTCGTTTTCTGCTCGATTGATATTGCTGGAGACAGGCCCTCAATATGATCGATGTCGGGCTTCTCCATCACCGAGAGAAACTGACGGGCGTAAGTGGATAGCGATTCGACGTATCGCCGTTGACCTTCTGCGAAAATAGTGTCAAACGCGAGAGACGATTTGCCCGAGCCTGAAAGCCCGGTAAATACGATTAACTGATCACGCGGTAGAGTGATATCAATGTTCTTCAGGTTGTGTGTTCGAGCGCCGCGTATTGTGATTGAATCCATTAGCTGTGTGGAGGGCCAAAACCTGAAATTATAACGTTTGTCGGATTCTAATGCCTGTGTTTGATGTGATGAAATTTGGGGTATACCGAGTTATATTGATATAGACTGATCTCGAGGGTGCAAAGCGGTGAATTATGAATAAAGTTGCGGTGATAGGGCTGGGGTATGTGGGATTGCCTCTGGCCTCGTTATGTGCCAGCAAGGGTTACGAGACGATCGGGCTGGACAGCAATGAAAAAATCGTATCGATGCTTCAATCCGGTCAATGCCATATCCGTGACGAGGGTATAGAACAGTTTCTGTACGAAGCGATTGCTTCGGGAAATCTGTTCCCAGGCGTTGAGACCACCGCGATCGCCGATTGCAATATATACCTCATTTGCGTTCCAACCCCCGTCGATGAAAACCATGATCCCGACCTGCAACCATTAAAAAATGCCGTGCAGACTGTTGCACAATTTATAAATAAAGGTGATCTGGTGGTGATTGAATCGACAGTATTTCCGGGCACCTGCGAGCAGATTGTGTTGCCGCTTGTCGAGCGTATCTCAGGGCTTAGCGGCCGGAAAGACTTCTATCTGGCACATTGCCCGGAGAGAGTGAATCCGGGAGATCTTTTCTGGCATTCCGGAAATATTCCTCGGGTGGTAGGAGCAATAACGCAGCAAGGCGTTGAGAAAGCGGCGAAATTTTACGCTTCAATTCTGGGTGGCGAGGTATTTTCAGTAGAAGATATCAAGCAATTGTTAAAGCCCAAGTTTTCGATGCTGGGAGAGGCTGTCAAGGTGGCACAGGTACCTCTGGGTAGTGTCACAATAATGCGATCAATCCGCGATGCAGAAGCCGTTAAAGCAATGGAAAATACAGTTAGAGATGTGAATATCGCCTTTGTCAATGAGTTAGCAAAAATCAGCGATGTGCTGGACCTGGATGTTGTCGACATAATCGATGGCATGGCGACAAAACCTTTTGGCAAGGGGCCGTTTTACCCCGGTGCAGGTGTTGGTGGTCATTGTATTGCGGTTGATCCGGAATGGTTGAATGCAGCATCGAAGAAGGCGGGATATATCCCGGAAATTATTAGCCTGGCTCGAGCAACGAATAATGCAATGCCTGAATATACAGTTTCAATTTTGCAGGATTTACTGAATGAATGTGGCTATCCGCTCAACGGAACCGGGATCGCAATTCTAGGTGTGTCCTATAAGCGCAATGTTGACGACCCCAGGGAATCTCCATTCTATGACATCCGGGATCTACTTTCGGCAAAAGGCGCGCGATTAAACATATATGACAGTTGGTATAAAAAGGAAAACACAGTAGAAACGCTAGAAGAGGCGATCAGTAGATCTAAGGCGCTGGTAATTGTCACTGAACACTCGGATATTCTTGAAGAGCTGAAGGCTTTCGATATTGGCAATTCGGCTATCGAAGTTGTTGTCGATGGGAGAAATTGCCTGAGTACCGAGTGTGTCGATCGATGGAAAGTTTTGTACAGAGGAATCGGGAGGCGGGCAACATCAGATAATCGATAAATAATAAAAATAAAAGTTTTTTAAAAAAACTGTTGCAATTAGAAACTAATTGCGTATTCTATGTCCCACAGGTTGTAAGCCTGTAAGGAAGTTAACTTAAATCGGGTTCATGAGGAAATGAACCATCTAAAAGGAGAAATCATGATGATTAAATCTACAGTAATAGCTCTTGCAACACTTTTCTTTTCAACTATCTCTCTGGCCGCACCGGTTAATATCAACACAGCCAGTATCAGTGAAATTGCTGACGCACTGAATGGTGTGGGCAGTGTCAAGGCCGAAAGAGTGGTCGCTTACCGTACCCAGAATGGCAATTTCACCAGTGCTGAACAAATTGTGAATGTCTCGGGCATCGGTTCAAAGACTTTTGAAAAGAACAAAGCAGATATCCTGGTGAAGTAGATATCGAACAGGGATGAATAACGGCATGGATGCCAAAAGAAATAAAGCAATTGTAGAAAACACGCCTTTCGGCGTGTTTTCTTTTTCCAGCTTAACAATCTCGACAAATTGACACGAAAAAAGTGCAGCACTATAAACGTGCCATGAAAAATGTAACTATAAAACTGGAAGATGATGTCGCCTATTGGGCACGTGTCTGGGCCGCAGAGAACAATACCAGCGTATCTCAGATTCTTGGTGAATTACTAAAGCAGATGAAGCAGGAAAAAACTGGCTATAGCGTAGCAATGCGGCAGTTTTTCGAAGGTGAAGAGGCTGAACCCCGGCCAATTAAAAGCACGGGGAAGTACCCATCGAGAGACGAACTACATGCGCGATAAGAGTTTTGTTGATACCAATATTCTTGTATATCGCCGTGATAGTACTGAAATTGATAAGCAGTCTAACTGATATTCGTGCACTAATGATCTGGCAGCCAATTACTATGTCGACAATGCTTATCGAATCTGCCTGGGGAATTCAGGATCGCTATGACTATTCCTGGTGGGATGCTCTTGTCATATCGTCTGCATTATTGCTCGATTGTGTGTATTAGATCAGTGAAGATATGCAGCATGAACAGCATATCGGCAGCCTGACGATAATCAATCCGTTTCTTGTTAACATGGATACCTTGTAAATAGTTATCAACTAGCACTATTGATGTAGTGGTATATGGAGTTTTTGTTAAATTAAAATGCCAAATGAACGTTCATTAGACAAAATGTACCTCGCATCTTTATTGCACTATCAGTAAAATACCGCCCACATAAATTTAGCTGTCAGCGACAATATTTGGAGTCAGTCATGGCCAGAGGCATTAACAAAGCAATCATCGTGGGTACACTTGGGCAGGATCCCGAAATCAAATACACAGCCAGCGGTAGCGCGGTGGTCAATGTCAGCGTAGCCACCAATGAAAGCTGGAAGGACAAACAAACTGGCGAAGCACAGGAAAGGACGGAATGGCA
>JAAEOZ010000350.1 GCA_024222685.1 Gammaproteobacteria bacterium
AGCGCGTAGAACTAGCGACAGCGTAATCTACCATTCAGTTTCACATGCGGCGCATTACGCTGCGAGACTGTGAAAGTATTCCCATCGACCAATCCAGTCAAATTCTGGCAGCCAGACATGTCAACAGTCTGCCACTTTTCTAGTGGTCGTAATGGCTGAAAGCTGCCCGATGTGTTATGTTGGGATATGTAAGGCTATTCATGCCGTTTTGACTTTGCCTCAAACAACAACTACAAAAAATATTACGGAGTGATTCGGTGTTAAAAAAATTGGCTATTTTTATAATGCTTCTTCCTGCATTCTCGACGAGTGCAGCCATTCTGACTTTCGATGATATCCCAGGAGCAAGTCAGGTTTTTCAACTTGGTGAAATGCCAAGCTACAAAGGCTTTGATTATTCAAGCAATCTCTGGTGGATTGATGTAGAAAATACCGTCAACAGATCTTACGGTGCACATAGTGGAGATTTTGCACTTCTAAACAACTATTTTGGGACAGGCGTAATTACCCACTCACTGGATTTGGAATTCGTTTTTGGTGGACTATGGGCAAAAATATGGGGGACTCCTAAGGACTCAGGAATCTCTGGTGGATCGCTCAGAGGCTCCCTGTCTGGTTACAACAATGGAGTACAGATCTGGACAACTCCAACTGTTATAAATGGGAGTTACAGTGAGCTTGCTGCATTTAGTTCCATAAGAAATTTACCGATAGATACATTACATATTGATTTGGTTGAAGGGAATGGCAATGCTTTTTTAGTGGATGATATTTCTTTAAGTGGGTGGGGAGGGGCCTCTTCTTCCGTCCCCATTATCCCAACCATCTGGCTATTTGGGCCAGCACTGATTGGATTGGTTGCATTTAGCAAACGTAGAGGAGCCAAGAGTCAAGAGTCTGGTCTTGATTTGTGATTACAGGAATTTTTTAAATTTAAATCTTATGATCATAATCGCGATAGTCCTGTAACAGCCTACAGGTTAGCAACCATACCATTCAGTTTCACATACGGCGCATTACGCTGCGCTAATGGCGCCCTACGAACTGGTTATTTCGGTAAAAATTATTATCCGATTGCGGGAATGTCTCAACGTTGATTTCGTTAATGTCTTCAATGCCAGTCATCAATAGTTCTCGGAAAAATCTTTAAGCTGTATCTCCAGTAACGATTGCCTGAACTCTTTATGAAACTGCTGGGCCAGCATAGACATTGGTCGATAGCTAGGGGTAATAATAGATGTTCGCAATATGATCTGGGGAACAAATGGCCGAAACACAATTTTACGCTCGGCTTTCGCTTTCTGCCATAAATAACACTGCACACTCATGCGATCCATCACCGAGTAAGCCGAGCCACGCTCTACAAAGGTAAACAACGGTATGAAGTATTGCGCACAAAAATACGAATCGAACATCACATCAAATGATTCAAAAGCCTGTCGCACCTGAATTGTAGTTGGGTGATCAGGGTAAAGCGTTGCCAGCGGCTTTCCGTCAAGGTCTTCTGGTGTAATGGAAGATTTCTCTACTAACGGATCGTCTACTGGAATGGCACACAGGCAGTCGAAATCGAAAACTTCGTGATCGACCAGGACCCCGTCGTGATCTTCGATCAAATCAAAATCGGCGAAGCCCATATCAGAATTCTGTGCGGAAATTATTTGTTCCACCTCGGGGGAGGTTTTAGTTTTCAGTGTGACCCGGACCTGCTTTCTTAATCCCAGAAACTGATCGATCAAATAAGGAAAGAGAATTACCGTGGGGCCCGGCATGCTGACAATTTCAAGCACGCCTTTTTCCGTTTGGCGGACATCGATCATGGTATTTTTGGCATTTTCTACTTTTTGAAGAATTTCGTTCGCCTCTCTTAGCAGGAACTGTGCTTCAGGAGCGGGCTTCAAACGCATACCTTTACGAATGAATAGCGGTAGACCGAGTTCGTCCTCCAACGAAGAGATAACCGCGCTCACTGCCGGCTGCGTACGATGCAGGCGACGAGCCGCCTCAGACACCGAACCTGTCTTGACAACTTCCGAAAACGCACGCAATTGTTTGAGATTCATGAAACCTACTATAAATTTATTGGATAATTTTAATATATTTTCTAATATTTATTAATAGTCAATTTCGGTTACTATTCACCTAATCTCTATTTGTCTCAGTAACTTCAAGTCCCACTGAGACAGTCAGAGATCACAAAACCTATAACATTTTGGAGACTAAACAATGAAATTAACCAAGAAGTTGCTAATTGCAGCACTGGGCAGTCTATTGATTGCCGGTACCGGTATCGCCCAGGACATGAAATTTTTCCGCATTGGTACTGGTGGCGCGGGTGGTACATACTTTCCAATTGGCGGCATTATTGCCAACGCCATCTCAAACCCACCCGGTTCACGCGCCTGTGAAAAAGGTGGTAACTGCGGTGTACCCGGACTGGTAGCCATGGCGCAATCGACTAATGCCTCAGCGCATAACGTGAATGCCATCCAGGCCGGACAGATGGAAGCCGGTTTGTCAGGTGCTGCCACTTTACATTTCGCCTACAATGGCGTTGGCAAGTATGAAGGCAATGCCAAACCCGATCTGCGTATCATTGCCAATCTATACCCGGAAGATTTACACCTGGTGTTACCAAAAGGCGGTAAATTAAATAGTATTGCAGATTTGAAAGGCAAGCGCGTCGGTATCGCACAGGCCGGCTCGGGAACGCAGATTGCTGTCGAACTTATTCTTGCCGACCATAAAATCAATCGTGGTAATATTGAAGAAGCCGAACTAAACAATTCGCAAAGCGCAGAGCGTATTGCTGACGGTCAACTCGACGCCTATTTCTACGCTGCTGGTACGCCAGTTGCCGCGATTATTCAGCTGGATAACACCAAAGGTTTGGAGCTTTATAACTTCACCACGGCTGAAGTTAAGCAGGCTAACAAATCGGTACCTTACTACATTCCTTCGAAAATACCGGCTGGTACATATCCTGGCGTCAGCTACGACGTCAACACGGTTGCGGTAAGCGGTATTTTTGTAACCAACGCCAAACAGGATGACGATTTGATTTATGAAATCACCAAGGCACTCTGGTCGAAAACAGCTCGCAAGTTGCTCGATAACGGTCACGCCAAGGGCAAGGTCATCACGCTTGAGACTGCACTCGACGGTGTTAAAGGCATTGGTGTACCACTACATCCCGGTGCGATTCGATTCTACAAAGAACAGGGCATGCTGTAACAGCCACATTCCATTGACCTGTTAATAATCACAGGGCGGTAGAGCAGAATCTCCGCCCTGTTTTGTTTCTATGCTTTGAAGGGGTTCCCTGGTTATGAATACACCTGACGCGATTGAGGTGGCAGCTCTCGATGAGCTCGAAAAGAAATACGATTCCGGACTCAATGTCCGGGATAACGGACCCGCCTTAACCACTTTCATCTATTGGGCTTCGGTTGGTTTTGCGCTATATCACCTGTGGACCGCCGGTTTCGGTACGCCTGTCGACTATGCACACATGGGCATTCATCTGTCAGGGCTGTTTCTATTTATATTTGTCGGTTTCCCTGTACTTCACACCGCTACTTCGCATACCTATTCCGGTAAAAGCCTGCTCAAGCCCGGAAATGTACCAATTTATGACTGGGTCATTATACTACTGGCGATAGGTTCGACCATGTTTCTATGGGCGAGCTGGAATGGCATTCACCTGTTTGGCCAGGAAATACCCGAACAAATGCTACGCCAGGGAAACCCTACCGACCTCGATGTTTTCTTCGGCTCGGTGCTGGTACTCACATCACTCGAAATCGCAAGGCGCACGATAGGCTGGGTGTTACCGATGATTATCCTGATATTCATTACTTTCGCCCTGTTCGGCCCATATATGCCGGCCCAGATACTGCAGCATCCCGGTGTCGACTGGCGTCAGTTCATTAATAATATGTATTTCCCGTTCGAAGGTATTTACGGCATTACTCTTTGGGTTGTATCGACCGTGGTTTTCCACTTCGTGTTATTCGGCGTAGTTGCCCAGCGTATGGGACTGGGTCAGTTTTTTGTCGATAACGCAATGATCGCCGCGGGTCGTTACACCGGTGGTCCCGCAAAAGTCAGTGTTGTGTCATCGGCATTTTTTGGCACCATTTCCGGTTCATCGATTGCCAAC
>JAAEOZ010000351.1 GCA_024222685.1 Gammaproteobacteria bacterium
ATCAATCTGGTCATCGCTATGGGAACCTGGGCAGGCCTCGACCTGGCAAATAACGAGCATTCGGTACCAACCATTGTCATGTCGACTAGCGATCCGGTGGAATCCGGGATAATTAAGAGCCAGGATGACTCCGGATACGATCATGTTCATGCCCGCGTGGATCCTTACCGATATGAGCGCCAGTTAAGAATTTTTCACGACATCATCAAATTTAAAAAGCTCGGCATAGCTTTCGAGGACTCTATTTACGGGCGCAGTTATTCAGCCATCGACACGGTTGAAAAGGTCGCGGCAGACATCGGTTTCGAGGTTGTAAAGTGCTACACGAAAAGTGATATTTCGGATACCGACGTTGCATCGCGTAGCGTTATTCAGTGCTTTGATGAATTGTCGCAAAAAGTCGATGCGATTTACGTGACCATTCAGGGTGGTGTAAATCCTGATTCGATACCGATGCTCGTTGAGATCGCTAATAAAAACAGCATTCCAACATTCTCGCAACTGGGCTCAAAAGAGGTTCAACAGGGGTTTTTGTTTAGTATTTCCCGACCGGGTTTTAAACCAGCGGGATTGTTTCTTTCCGCGACCATTGCGCAAATACTCAATGGAGCCAAACCTCGTCAACTAAAGCAAGTGTTCGAGGAAACTCCCAGTATTGCGATCAACTTGAAAACTGCCGAGATCGTTGGATTGTATCTATATGCTGATATCCTCGCTGCGGCTGACACCATCTACCGGGATATAAAGAATCCGTAACTTCGTTAGAGTAGAGATGCTTTGTTAAAAGCGCGACAGCGCCAACACCGTTGGTGAATCTTGTTACAATCCTTATTTTCGCCATTGATCCGCTCCATTTTAAGTGCCGATGCATCGATTAACGTCAGCAAAATGGCAAGCCTGGAGGCGGTGACAACCAGATCGGTTACCTCAAGCTACAAAGCGCCTACAAGCTACCCGTAATCCTGTGAGCAGTCAGCCTCCGCTGTCAATGCTGTAAAATTTACAGCCGGTTGTCGTATCAGCCCGCGTTTCTCACCTCCCTTCTACTGCGACGACGCTATGCCGCAGCCTGGCTGCATTTGGCTCGGTCAGAGCGCTCGACATAGTCATGAACCTACGGATTCAGGATAGTGTCAACTATGCCTGCACACCCTCCGAACATGGGTTGCCGGTAACTGCAAGCAATGTTCGGAGTGGTCGCAAAACACAGGCAGGGCACCACCTCTCGTCGTCTCGCAACGAGTGGTGGTGAGAAATACGGGCTAGACCAGTCGAAATAGCCAGTAAATCCAAAGGTTTCGAATTTTCAGGTATGAGAGGGAACCCGGGCCATTCGCGACTTTCAGCCGCCACAGAATCCCGGCTCAATGCCGTAATGTTGGGTGAATATATACAATAATCAGGCATTTTCAACTACGGAATTGAACAAAATACACAGGGTTCGCTATGGTTTCACAATGCCAATAATCTGTAGCAGCTATCCGTCGAAGTACTTGAAAATTTGATCAAAGCTTGATCTGGTTCACAATTTTCGCCCCCTAACATGCGATTCGTACAATTTTAGTCGCAGCAAAAAAGGTAGTATTTAAGAGTCAGTTACAAAACAACTCTGGCCGTAACAGGCGACTTGAATTATGGAGCGGTAAGGTCATGGCAAAAGACAACAAAAATGAGCAGGAGTCGACGACTAGACTGAAAACCCAGAGAATGGGATTTGAGCAATGGCGAGCGCTTTATTTGGAAGATCCCCAAAAGTTTGAACAAAACCGTCAACAAGTACTGAACGATTTTATCGATTCGGCACCTGAAAAATATCAGGCCCGTTTAAAAGGCCTTAAATTTCAAATGGAATGTGAAGCCAGGCGCTTAAAATCTGACGACGCCTACCATTTGCGTTTGTTTACCATGATGATGGAGTCTCTGGCGTCATTGAATGATCAGTTTCAAGAACTATTGCAAACTGTCAATAGTGATCATATTCCCGAGCAGGACCAAAAAGACGCAACTGTTCTACCGATGGTGAAACCTGACTAGTATCGGCGCATTGCACGTTTTCTGCCTCTAGATTGATATCAAATTGGTGGAGACGGCGTCTACCGAATATAGCAGCTAACTAATTGAAAAATATAACAACATAAATTATAGATTGCGTAGTTGCCCCCAGAAGCCTCAGCTGATATTCGGTTACTGAGGCGCTATATCTGCCTTATTTTCGCGTAATTTGTTATATGCGAGTATCCATTGGTAGTATCGCCTAACTATTATTTCTCGTTAGGGAACTGAACTGCCGTCGAAATAGATGTTATTTTACTGTTTGCTGCGCGTTTGAAGGCAACTTCAGCATCAGGTGTGCCAGAGTAATGCCTTGCCTGGCTGCATAAGGTTCCGGAGCATGTAGTCTTACCTTCGACAAAAGATATCACGTAGCTTCAACTTGTTTATTCCCACACACAGTCGTAATCATTTAGGCAGACCAGCGCCAGAGAAAATATCACTCGTTACGGTAGGTAAGCCCGCATCAAGGGAACATTTGTGCCACCCAGGACGTATCGCCAACAGAACTAAAGCTGACATTCGGGAAAATTTTGTGGAGGTCTTTAATCTGACCACGGACTGAATCGCTCTCGCGGTTTCGTGTGTCATCATCAGGCACCTATTCTTTACTACTCGAAGCCGTCCTTTACCTGAGGTCGGAATCGGATAGATCGAATTTGCCCAAATACTCCGCTGGCGCTAGACTCGGCATTCACTTCGAATCGCATGGAAGCGAATCATGTCTACCGTTGGCACGGCAAGGAACGCTTGTGCGGGCTCCGGTGAGATCGG
>JAAEOZ010000352.1 GCA_024222685.1 Gammaproteobacteria bacterium
ATCGTAAACCGGGATCTGTTCGTTGGCGTGCTGGATGCATAACCACAAATCGTGAATCATCTGCCGCGCCAATTCCGGCAAGCCATTGTCCAGATCACCGAGAATGGCGGGGACTGCCGACTGAACCGCATAGCGACCCTTCGGCATCACAATTCCAAACTCCGATAACAGGCCGCGCAATCGATTCACCCAGGTGGTGCGATCACGCACCACACCCTGGCGTACACGGTGCACACATAATTGCGCCTGTTGATCGGCCGATTTCACCGGAACATACCAGATATTCGGTCGTCTGACGGCTTCACAGATGGCTTCGGCATCATTGTTATCATTCTTGGCGCCTTTGCGGTATGGTTCGATGAACTTGACCGCAATAATGCGTACCGTGTGGCCAAGCTTCTCGAATTCACGAGCCCAGTAGTGGCTGCCACTACAAGCCTCGAGACCGATCATGCAGGGAGGGCATTGCACGATGAAGGAAAGCAGTTTATTTCGAGTCAGTGTTTTACGAAGCACGATCTTGCCGTGTCTGTCTGATCCTGCCAGGCTGAAACTTGTCTTAGCCAAATCGATACCAATCGGTGTAATATTCATGTGGACTTCTCCTGTCGGCAAGTGGTTTTACTGCAACTCCACTCTGGCACATTACGATGCCGTCGAGATAGGGGGAGTCCATCTCATTCGTTAGGCGCCTTTCCAGTTCTGAGAATCGGATGAAAGTAATACTGATATTGATCACTTTCCTTTATGGATGTGCCTCTGCACCTCAAAAAGTACTTGATCTTTCGGATTATAGAATCGCAATATCCAGACATGTTTGGAAAGAATGGGGATTATGGAACAAACAGTATCGCAGGTTGGATTGTGTAGTTTTGGTGTCACAAAACAGGGTCGGAGAGATCGTAAGTGCTGAGATAGCAGAATGCAATGGAGATGAAAATGAAAAAAATACTATTCTTGACGCAGTGATTAGTGCCTCACCACTACCTCTCCCTGATGATATGGCATTGTTTGAACCAGATTTAGTATTGAGATTCTGTCCCTTTTGCAGGATAGTGTAAAAAAGTCAATCTAAATGTATTGATAAATGTTATACAAGAAGCCTTCTAAAATCAGATCACCTGTTTGTTCTCATAATAAGAGGTTATCGCATAACCAGTCCAGCCAGAGGGATGCCAAAACCGCCGCTTCGCTCTGGTTTTTCCACCCCTGCTGGTTGCGTTAGCGGGCCAGGTAGTCATCGTGAATAGCGAGGAAGTAAGCAAGTATCTTGGCCAACTTGATGGCCGGACACTCAGAGAAGAGAATGATGCAATAGTAAAGCTTGAGGAATTAGGGGTTGATATTCCGAGCCTTTTGCTTAAGAAGTACAAAATCTCAAGAAGATGGTTAGACCGAGCATCATGTGTGTACCATTGCATAAGATACGCAAAAACGAATGAGTATGCATATCAGCTTGGGATCAGTGCACTTCAGGATAAATCGAAAACCGTTCGACATAGGGCATGCATGCTGCTATCAGTTGCTCAAAAACAAGAGGCAGTTGAGCATCTCGAGAATTTGTTGTTTGACGAGGCATCAAAGAACGACGCGATAGCTGCAATAGATGCACTAAGAAATCACAACCAAGATTATTTTGTAGACAGGCAACACAGTGGCAAGGTTACCCTCAAGATTGATCAAGGCGCCCGCTAACAACACGCGCATGCAGACGGATTGCCAAACCGCTACGCCTTTTGTCAACCGCTGATGAGAGGCGTTATGTTTCTAAATCGGCAAATATATGACTAGTCA
>JAAEOZ010000353.1 GCA_024222685.1 Gammaproteobacteria bacterium
CACCAGAAGTTGGTCTTCATCGAACCATCAGTTGATGCCCGGCCCAGACGTGCAAAATTAATTAATCTATCATTCGGACCACACCGCGATGGACTTTTCTAAACCGCGATGAGTACTTACACAAGAATTGGCCATTCAATCGAAGGCGTAAAATGACAGCGCCTGTCCAATAAATGGATAGTTTATCGCGCTATTGGATAGGCATAAAAAAACCGGCCAAGCAGCATGCTGTAACCGGTTGATTTTAAATGCTTTATGGCGCGCCCGGAAGGATTCGAACCTCCGACCCCCTGGTTCGTAGGGAGTCTTCCATATTCATTTTTTCTTCATTTAATCAATAAGTTAGTAATTATCGTCCCCCTATAAAACGTTGATGCATTGGCTTGTAACGTGTTGAAACACCTACGCAATGGCATAGAGTATAGGGGGGAATCAACAGATCCTTAATTGAAAGAATTTCAAGGATTCGCTATCTCAGAGATATATAGATCATCAATATATATATTGCCCATGTATTTTTTTGTCGGTAAGCTGGCGGAATGAAAAAATCACAAGTAAATGAACCTAAAACCACTACGGTCTTCATGTCCGGTACGTCTCAAGCAGTAAGATTGCCCAAGGGTTTTAGATTCTCATCCAAACGCGTTTCTATCGAGCGCCACGGTAATTCTGTGGTGCTTACGCCCATTCCTGAAACATGGGATGACTTATGTACAGGCCGACCGGAAGATATCGAGGATTGGCTAGCAGCGACGGACGATCGCGATCTCGGTCCACTCGAAACCCGTGTGGAATTGAAGTAATGCAATTCATGCTCGATACCGATACGTGTATCTACCTCATCAATAGGCACTCCGATATGAAGCCTGTAGGTCGCCCGGACGATTGCTCTATTTCAGTCATTGTACTTGGTGAGCTCGAAAGGGGGTGCCTGTTGTCTCAACGCCCAGAACCTACACGTGCATTTATTAACGGCATGGCCGTTGCAGAAATGCCAACCGATGCCGCAGCAGCTTATGCGCAGATTCGAGTTGACTTAGAAAAGAAGGGCGAGATTATTGGCCCTAACGATTTATGGATCGCGGCTCATGCGTTGTGTTTCGATGTTCCACTCGTAACAAATAACACTCGTGAATTTTCACGCGTAGAAGGGCTGCAAATAGAAAACTGGTTGGCTTCCTTTTGTTGACTTTCAACCTCGGTGTCCGGGTCTATTGTCCAGGCATAAGGTCAAAAACCATATCTCGCTTTTTCAAAAGGTTAATCTGAAGCTCGGTATCGTCAAGTTAACTTACGCTCCGCTCCATATCCTATGCTAACTGCTTTCTACACTGCCATTGCATATTTCCAGGACACAAAGGCCCGCGTTCGAAGCATTCGATAATTCTTGGCTGGGTACTGTCAAGTTGATCTCTGCTAAGGACTTCGAGGTAGTATAATCGGCAAATGAAAACGAATTGAAATCCTTATTCAGGTTATCGCTATCCGCGTAGGGCGTATGGTGCAAAAATAGAATCCTTGCTTTCAAGCCGCTTCGCGATAGTAGAAATTGAGCATACCCGTGTGGTCAAAATACTCATGCGGCTTCCCGATGGTAATATTTCAGTAGCCCACCTATGCGTTCTTTACAACCAACTGA
>JAAEOZ010000354.1 GCA_024222685.1 Gammaproteobacteria bacterium
CGGATACATCGGAAGCGACAAAGTTTTCGTTAATACCAAGGCCCATCACCAGAGGGCTGCCTTTTCGGCAGGCAACCAGCGTATTCGGGTCATCGGTTGCAATAATACCAAGACCAAAAGCTCCCCTTAATCGTGAAACCGCTTTGAATACCGCTGCATAGAGATCATCTTCATAGTAGCTGTTAACCAGGTGCGCTATTACTTCTGTATCCGTTTCAGATTCAAATTCAAAGCCCTGTGATAGCAGTTCTTCGCGTATTTCCTTATAGTTTTCAATTATTCCATTGTGGACAACGGCGATTCGTTCGCGGGAAAAATGCGGATGTGCATTGGTTTCAGATGGTACACCATGCGTCGCCCAGCGTGTATGCGCAATACCGGTGCTGCCAGCCTGTTCTGGACTCACCTTATTAGCGAGTTCCTGTACCTTTCCCAAAGCACGGAAGCGTTCCATGCCCTGGTGATTAATTACTGCTATACCTGCCGAGTCATATCCACGATATTCGAGACGGCGCAATCCCTCAATTAAAATTGCACTGACATCTCTTTGCGCTACCGCGCCTACTATTCCACACATAGGTTCAGTCCTTTTGTTTTTTTATCGGCCTTGGCCAGTTTTTAATGCTCGTCTGTTTTGAACGCGATAGAGTTAGCTGATCTGCAGGTGTATCTCTGGTAATCGTCGACCCGGCACCGATTGTTGTACCTCGTCCAAGCGTCACCGGTGCGACTAGCTGACTGTCGGACCCGACAAATACGTCATCCTCTATCACTGTTTTGAATTTATTAACACCATCATAATTGCAGGTTATGGTGCCAGCACCAATATTGACATTGCGACCCATCTCAGTATCACCGATATAGCTTAAATGGCTTATTTTGCTACCCTGCCCAATCTGCGCTTTTTTTGTCTCTACGAAGTTACCAATTTTAACCTCATCAGCACATTCTGTACCAGGACGGATACGCGCGAATGGTCCAATTGATACCTTATTGCCGACATGTGCAGAGTCTATAGAAGTCATCGGTAATATCTTACTGTCATTGCCAATTGTACTGTTTTCAATCACACAGTTAGCGCCGATCTGAACGTTATCACCCAGTATTACTTCGCCAATAAAGATACAGTTAACATCTATTTCAACATCGGCGCCAACCTCTAAACTGCCGCGCACATCTATGCGCAACGGATCGTACAGCTTGGCACCTGCGAGCATTAACCTGTCGGCATTTCTGTGCCGATTTATCTGCTCAAGTTGTGCTAACTGTTTTTGATTATTAACCCCTAGAACTTCTCTGCTATCATCACAAACAGTTGCGGAAACGTTCAATCCGGCAGCTACAGCGTGTTGTACTACATCAGTCAGATAAAATTCCCCTTGAGCATTATCGTTGTCGAGCCTGGCAAT
This sequence comes from Gammaproteobacteria bacterium, assembly GCA_024222685.1. Lineage (GTDB taxonomy): Bacteria > Pseudomonadota > Gammaproteobacteria. Next base: position 1,410 of record JAAEOZ010000354.1, read on the forward strand.
TAGAGACTTAATCTGGCCACCGGAAATAAACATAATTCCAGAGTTGGATTCAGTAATCTTTTTTTGCTCATTGTTCGCATCTTTTTGTTCGACGATAGCAGTAACGCGATTGTCAGCCGATCTTACAATTCGCCCATAACCTGTCGGATCGATTGCTTCGAAACTTAGAATGTTGATTGCGTTATCAGTGCCATTAACCATGAGTTTTGAAAGGCTTGCCGCGCTAATAAGCGGTACATCGCCGTACAGAACCAGAACATCATTACCCGGAATTAAAACATCCAGACATTGTTCAACCGCATGACCTGTACCCAGTTGCTGTGTTTGTTCAACCAAATCAACTGATTGACCGTGCAGGAAATCCCTGACCTGATCTGCCTGATGACCAATGACCACGACTATCTGGTCTGGCTGCAAAGACCGGCTATTGTCAATAACATGCTGTAACATTGCTTTGCCCGCAAGAGAGTGTAGAACCTTGGGACGGCTGGACTTCATACGCGTACCTTGACCGGCAGCGAGAATTATGATGCTTAGCGGCATTTATTATGAGGTGTAGATTATTCCAACACTGGATAGTTTAGTCCAGTTATACAAAAAAAAGGAGACCAAGGCCTCCTTTATATACAAAACATCAAAAAGAAGTGCAGGATTATCTCTTACGCCACTTCTGAATCGCTGCAATCTGTGCCGCAGCAGCAGCTAGCTCGGCTTTGGCTTTTGCCACATCGAGATCGGATTGCTGATTGGCAAGCGCATCCTCAGCACGTTTCTTGGCTTCGAGTGCGGCGGCTTCGTTCAAATCGTGGGCACGAATCGCGGTATCCGAGAGCACAGTAACCAGATGCGGCTGAACTTCCAGAATCCCACCGGATATGAAAAAGAATTCTTCTTTTCCATCGCCCATATCGAGGCGTACTTCACCGGGCTTAAGCGGCGATATCAGCGGCGTATGGCGCGGGGCGATACCAACTTCACCCATTATTGCTGGGGCGAATACCATATGCGCCTCACCGGAATAAATTTGCTCCTCGGCGCTAACGATATCTACCTGGATTGTACTGGTCATGTTTTTACCTTAAAGTTCTTTGGCTTTCTCGGGAACTTCTTCGATGCCGCCGACCATATAAAATGCCTGCTCGGGATATTGATCCATATCGCCGTCAAGAATTGACTTGAATCCCGAGATAGTATCTTTAACCGAGACATACTTACCCGGTGAACCGGTAAAGACCTCAGCAACGAAGAAAGGCTGCGAGAGGAAGCGCTGAATCTTTCGCGCGCGACTGACCGCCAGTTTGTCTTCTTCGGAGAGTTCGTCCATACCGAGGATAGCGATGATGTCTTTGAGTTCCTTATAACGCTGCAAGATACCCTGCACGCCACGCGCAGTATCATAGTGTTCGTTACCGACAACATTCGGGTCGAGGATACGTGAAGTCGAATCGAGTGGATCTACCGCGGGATAAATACCGAGTTCCGCAACCTGGCGCGAGAGTACCAATGTAGCGTCAAGGTGCGCGAAGGTAGTCGCCGGCGATGGATCGGTCAAATCGTCCGCAGGCACGTAGACCGCCTGGAACGAGGTAATAGAACCCGTCTTGGTCGAGGTGATACGTTCCTGAAGCACACCCATTTCGAGTGCCAGAGTCGGCTGGTAACCTACTGCTGAAGGCATACGTCCAAGCAGAGCCGATACTTCGGTTCCGGCCAGCGTGTAACGATAAATATTATCGACAAACATCAATACGTCACGGCCTTCATCACGGAAGTGTTCCGCCATAGTCAGCCCTGACAATGCAACGCGTAAACGGTTTCCGGGAGGCTCGTTCATCTGTCCGTAAACCAGTGCTACCTTGTCGATAACGCCACCATCGGTCATTTCGTGGTAGAAGTCATTTCCTTCACGAGTACGCTCGCCCACACCGGCAAATACCGAGAAGCCCGAGTGCTCGACCGCGATGTTACGAATCAATTCCATCAGGGTTACTGTCTTACCAACACCGGCACCACCGAACAGTCCGATTTTACCGCCCTTAACAATCGGCATGATCAGGTCGATAACTTTAATACCGGTTTCGAGAATTTCAGTAGTCGCAGCCTGCTCGTCATAAGTCGGCGGCTTACGGTGAATGGGCATGCGGCTTTCTTCGCCAATCGGACCTTTCTCGTCTATCGGCGAGCCGAGTACGTCCATGATGCGCCCCAGAGTTTTCTGACCCACCGGTACGGTGATCGGCTCTCCGGTATTATTAACTTCGAGACCGCGACGCAAACCTTCGGAGGCACCCATTGCAATCGTGCGCACGATACCGTCGCCGAGCTGCTGCTGCACTTCCAGGGTCAGGCCTTCCTGCTCGGGTACGAGCAGTGCATCGTATACCCTGGGAACAGCGTCTCGAGGAAACTCTACGTCGACGACCGCGCCGATTACTTCCACGACATTACCTGTACTCATCTGTTAATCCTCTGTTCTAATCTGTAAATGTTTAAACTGCCGCTGCGCCGCCGACGATCTCGCTGATTTCCTGCGTGATACTGGCCTGACGCTGACGGTTATAAATAAGGTTAAGCTCATCGATCATCTCACTGGCATTGTCGGTCGCATTCTTCATCGCGAGCATACGCGCGGCCATTTCGCAGGCGACATTTTCGACAATGGCCTGATATACCAGTGATTCGATGTAACGATCCAGTACATTATCGAGTACTTCCTTTGAACCTGGCTCGTATATGTAATCCCAGTGGTGCTGTAACTCTTTATCCTCTGCGGGCTTGACTGGCACCAGTTGCTGCGCATTAGGATTCTGTACCATGGTACTCTCGAATTCGTTACCTACCAGGTAAATGATATCGACTTCACCATCCATATAAGCTTTCAACATGGCCTGAACCGGACCGATAATCTGTGTGATTTCAGGAGAATCACCGAGATGACTGGTTTCGGCAATAACATTTGCGCCAATACGCTTGAAGAAACTGAGTGCTTTACCGCCAAAAGTCACAACGTCGAAAGCGACGCCTTTGCCTTCCAGCTCACCCATCAGGTTAAGCGCTTTTTTGAACATATTAGTATTCAGGCCACCGCATAATCCACGATCGGTCGAGACCGCAACTATGCCTGCGCGCTTAATCTGATCGCGTCCGATAATAAAAGGGTGCTTATATTCAGCGTGAGAACTCGCGATATGACTGACTACATTCGCGATACGCTGAGCGTAAGGGCGAGTTGCCAGCATCTGGTCCTGAGCTTTACGCATCTTACTCGCAGCTACCATCTCCATTGCTGAGGTGATCTTTTGCGTATTCTTTACGCTCGCGATCTTGGTCTTTATCTCTTTGCCGCCGGCCATGGTATTACTCTCTAGTAAACGCCGTTGGCTTTAAAGTCTTCGATAGCCGCTTTTATCTGTGCTGCAATATCGTCGTTATAGTCACCGGTTTCGTTGATTTTATCGAGCAGATCCTGATTGTTGGAATGCAAATGTGCGTGTAGCGCCTCCTCGAAAGGCACCACCTTGTTAGCGTCGACGTCATCGAGAAAACCCTCGTTAGCCGCAAACAGCGATACTGCCATATCGGCTACGGTTAAAGGTGCATATTGCTTTTGTTTCATCAGTTCGGTAACACGTTGACCGCGTTCTAGCTGGGCACGCGTGGCTTCGTCAAGGTCGGATGCAAACTGCGAGAATGCCGCCAGTTCACGATACTGAGCCAGCGCCAGACGGACACCACCACCCAGTTTCTTGATAATCGTAGTCTGTGCCGCACCACCAACTCGTGATACCGACAGACCGGCATTAATCGCAGGACGAATACCGGCATTAAACAGGTCCGATTCAAGGAAGATCTGGCCGTCGGTAATGGAGATAACGTTGGTCGGTACGAAAGCCGATACGTCACCACCCTGGGTTTCGATGATAGGCAGTGCTGTCAATGAACCGGTTTGACCTTTAATTTTGCCACCGGTAATTTTTTCAACGTAAACGGCATTAATACGCGCAGCTCGTTCGAGAAGGCGCGAGTGCAGGTAGAAAACATCACCCGGATAGGCTTCACGACCGGGTGGACGACGTAACAGCAGTGATACCTGACGATATGCCCATGCCTGTTTGGTTAAATCGTCGTATACGATAAGTGCATCTTCGCCACGGTCGCGGAAGTATTCACCCATGGTACAACCAGAATAAGGTGCAATGTATTGCAGAGCAGCCGAATCGGAGGCATTTGCAGCAACTACAATGGTGTGTTCCATGGCGCCGTGCTCTTCGAGCTTGCGTACGACGTTAGAAATGGTAGAAGCTTTCTGACCGATACCGACGTAGACACATTTAATGCCAGTGCCTTTCTGATTGATGATGGCATCAATTGCTACTGCCGACTTACCAGTCTGACGGTCGCCGATGATTAATTCGCGCTGACCACGACCAACCGGCACCATCGCGTCGATTGATTTAAGACCGGTTTGTACCGGTTGCGATACCGACTGACGAGCGATTACACCCGGCGCTACTTTTTCAATTGGCTCGAATTGCTTGGCGTCAATAGCGCCCTTGCCGTCGATGGGTTGCCCCAGGGAGTTAACAACGCGGCCGAGCAGTGCCTCGCCTACCGGTACTTCAAGGATACGGCCGGTGGTCTTAACCGTTTCGCCTTCAGAGATGTGCTCGTAGTCACCGAGGATAACCGCACCTACTGAATCGCGCTCAAGGTTTAGCGCCATGCCGTAAGTATTACCCGGAAACTCAATCATCTCGCCAGACATAACATCGGCAAGTCCATGAATACGCGCGATGCCATCCATCAGGCTGACAATCGTGCCCTCAGTTCTGGCTTCGGCGGCGCTTTCGAAGTTCTTAATGCGATCTTTAATCAGTTCGCTAATTTCTGACGGATTCAGTTGCATTGCGTGTGTCCCGTAATCGTAAAATTCTGTATAGAGTTATTCGTCCAGTGCGATGGTGAGCTTGTCGAGGCGGCCACGAGCCGAACCATCGATCACCATATCGCCCGCCTGGATAATTGCACCGGCAATCAGTGATTCATCTACCGCGGTAGTAATGCTCACTTCCTTGCCCAGTTTCTTCACCAGACTATTGGCTATGTCTTGTTGTTGCTTATCGCTCAGTTCAAGCGCTGAAGTCACCTGTACTTCGACCTTGCCTTCGGATTCACGTTTGAGTGATTCCAGGATAACTGAAATTGAGGGCAGGGATGCGAGTCGGCCATTTTCTGCGAGCAGAGAAATCAGGTTTTTAAATTCATCATTCGCTACTGGCGCATTGTTCACCGCAGAATAAACTGAGATAAACAATTCAGCCTGTTGTGAGGCAAGCATCGACGGTGATTCAATAACTGAATTCATTTCAGCGTCGCTGGCGATAACGCCAGCTACCTGTAAACGATCGTTCCAGTCCTCTAATTGATCATTTTCAGATGCCAGTTCAAACAGGGCTTTGGCGTAGGGTCTGGCTGCCGTTTCAAAATCGGACATAATCTTCAGGCCTAAATTTGAGCGACCAGCTCATCTAGTACTGCAGCATGAACATCGGCGTTGACTTCGCGCTTGAGTATCTGCTCGGCGCCAGCCAGAGCGATTGTTGATACTTCCTTACGAAGCTGTTCACGTGCACTGTTGATTTGCTGATCGATATCAGCAGTGGCAGCATTTTTAATTTTGTCTGCCTCATCACGTGCGACGTCTTTGGCACCATCGACAATCTCATTGGCACGCTTCTGGGCCTGATTGATGATTTCCTGCGCCTGTTGCTTGGCTTCATTCAAGTTTTCACCGACTTTAGCCTTAGCCGCTTCGAGATCTTTCTGGCCTCGTTCTGCCGCAGCCAGTCCTTCGGTGATTCTCGCGTTGCGTTCTTCTAACGCAGCCATGAGTGGTGGCCATATATATTTCATGCAGAACCAGACAAACACAATAAATGTTATGGTTTGCCCGATCAGCGTCGCATTGAAATTCATATTGCTTTCCTCGTTCTAGTTAAAAAACAAGCGCTTAAGCACCAACAACAGCGAACATAACGTACATGGAGATACCAACGGCGATCATAGGAACCGCGTCGACAAGACCCATGACGATGAAAAATTGTACACGTAGCATCGGGATCAGTTCTGGTTGACGAGCCGCACCTTCAAGAAAGCGCCCGCCCAGAATACCGATACCAACTGCCGCACCGAGTGCGCCCAGGCCCATCATTAAAGCGCCTGCAACATATAGCACAGCTTGATCCATGATTGTCTCCTAAAATATATAGTGTTAGAGGTTAAAAATTAGTGTTCTGCTGTTTGCGATGCCATATCCAGATATACGATGGTCAGCGTCATAAAGATAAACGCCTGCAAGGTAATAATCAGGATGTGGAATATCGCCCAACCCAGTTGTAATAATCCACCAAACAGTCCCAATGCCCAACCACCGGTGTACATGAGCGCTATGAGGATGAATATCATTTCACCTGCATACATATTGCCGAACAAACGCAGTGCAAGTGAAATAGGTTTTGCTATCAATGTAACGCCTTCTAACACGAGGTTAATCGGCATCATGAATTTAGGGAATGGATGAAATGCCAGCTCGGCGAAAAATCCACCGGGACCTTTCATTTTGACGCTGTAGTAAAGAACTAACACAAATACCGAAAGTGCCAGTCCAAAGGTAACGTTAGGGTCGGTGCTGGGTACAATTTTCAAATAAGGAATGCCGAGTAGTGCAGCCAGTCCCGGAATATGATCGACAGCGAGCAAGTCCATGAAATTCATCAGAAAAATCCAGATGAAGATAGTCAACGATAAGGGCGCAATGAGTGGATTCTTGCCGGAAAATGATCCGCGAACAGAATCGTCGATAAATTCGATAATCATTTCAATGAAATTTTGCAGGCCCGTCGGCGCATCGGTAGAAGCTTTTTTCGCCGCCTTATTGAATATCCACAGGAAGAAGCACCCCAGGCCGATGGAAAAAAACATCGAGTCTAAATTAATCGACCAGAAGCCCATTTCCTTGATTTCGTCAGCACCATGGGCAATACCCCAACTACCATCGGGGTGCTGACCATAGACCAGGTTGGTCAAATGGTGTTTGATGTATTCGCCTGAATTTGCGTAGCTACCAGCCATGTCAGATCAATTACCCTTAATAACAAACGGTACAAACCAACTGGATATCTGTATTAACACGTATCCAGCGAACAAAACTATCGGATCCCAGGTATGTTTTGAGGTAAATACAAGCATGAATATCATGCCGGTCATCAACCATTTCCCAAACTCGGATCGGTATGCGTAGCCTAACCACTGCTGCGCGTTATTGCCCTCCACCTGCTTTGACATCCTGAAATAAAAATATCCGTTAGGAATCAGGCCCGCCAGGCATCCAATAATTGCGGAGAACATGACACTTTCCTTCCAGAGTGCGCTCGCCGATACGTACAGCACGCTAACTGCGACCTGAATATGCAGTGCCTTCCAGATTTGAAAATTCATAGCTTTGCTGGGTGTCCCCTAACACTTAATTACACCCACCCCAAAAGCGGATGCAGAGTATAAGTAGTTACCTGCTAAGAATCAATGACGGAATATAAAAAATTTATGGCGCCAGGTGACCGAGTATGCCTTCCAGTTCATCGCTATTATGGAAACTGATAATGAGTTGACCAGAACCATTTTTGGCTGTCTTAATTTTCACCGCAGCTCCAAAGCGCTCACTCAGATCATTTTGTAATCGGCGAATATCCGGATCACTCTGCTCTGTATTAGCGACGGGTTTACCGGTGCCTTTGTTCAAGGCCTGTTTTACCAGCGCCTCGGTCTCGCGAACCGACAGACCACGGTTAATAACCACCTTCGCTATTTCAATCTGGTCATGGCGTATCAGCGCCAGCAGCGCGCGCGCATGCCCCATATCCAGTAAACCTTTATTAACCTGTTGTTTGACTGGATCAGCCAGATCGAGCAGGCGCAGCAAATTACTTACTGCTGCGCGCGAACGTCCTACCGAATCTGCAACCTGTTGATGTGTAAGGTCAAATTCCTCGATCAGGCGCATCAGTGCCTGCGATTCCTCGATTGGATTGAGGTCTTCGCGCTGGATGTTCTCGATCAGTGCTATGGCCGCTGCCGACTTGCTATCGAGCTCGCGAACAACTACCGGCACAGTTTCCAGGCCTGCAAGCTGTGCGGCGCGCCAGCGTCTTTCACCGGCTATTAGTTCATATTGCGACCCATCAAAGCGAACTACCAGCGGCTGGACTATACCCTGAGCACTGATCGAGTCTGCGAGTTCCTGTAAAGTTTGCTGATCAAAATGCTGGCGTGGTTGATATTTACCGCGTTGAATCTGATCGACCCCGAGTTCAAGCAATCCCCCGGCTTTGTCGTTTTCGCTCACTCCGGTGACTTCATCGATATTACCGATGAGTGAACCAAGCCCTCTACCCAGTCGCTTTTTTTTCATAGTCAGTATTAGTTAACGTAATGGTCTCTTTTTGCATCTCGACGTAAAACTTCACCGGCGAGGGCCAGATAAGCCAGAGAACCACGCGAACTTTTATTGTATTGCATGATTGGCTGACCGTAGCTCGGCGCTTCAGCCAGGCTGACATTGCGCGGAATCACGGTACGATAAACACGGTCACCGAAATGCTCGACGAGTTCAGACGAGACGTCGTTAGACAGATTGTTCCTCGGATCGTACATGGTGCGTAACAAGCCTTCGATTTTTATTTGCGGATTAACGCTGATACGAATTTGTTCGATAGTATCAAGCAAGGACGATAAACCTTCCAGCGCGTAGTACTCGCACTGCATCGGTATGACCACCCCATTCGCGGCCACCAGAGAGTTCACGGTGAGCATATTTAATGAAGGTGGGCAGTCGATTAGAATATAGTCGTAATTATCGCGAATTTTATCCAGTGACAGATCGAGTTGTTTCTCGCGCCCAATGCGGTTCATTAACTGCACTTCGGCAGCGGTTAGATCGGCATTGGCCGGCAAAACATCGTAACCCACATCGGGAACCTTAATAATTGCGTCATTGACGGTGTTTTCACCCAACAAGACGTTACAGATACTAAGCTCAAGGCTGTTTTTGTCGACGCCGCTGCCCATCGTAGCATTACCCTGCGGATCCATGTCTATCAGTAAAACCCGACGTTTGGTGGCTGCCAGCGCAGCTGCCAGATTTACTGTCGTCGTGGTCTTACCGACACCGCCTTTCTGGTTGGCTATGGTTATCGTTTTGCTCATGCTATTGTTGTTTCACGGTTATCAGTTTGCGGGGCTGGTTAACGCCCGGAACCTTTAAGTCACATTCCTGTATTTCATACCGACTAAAATCCAGGCTCGTTTCATCATCCTCGAGACCGGTCTTCATTGCCATCATTATTGTTTCAGGCTGCATTAAATGCATTACCGAATGCACAAAAGCAGTCAAAGACGCATAGGCACGGCTGACAATGACATCAAACGGCTGATGAGCATCATAATCCTCAATCCGGGACTTCACAACAGTGACGTTTTTAACCGCGCAGACAGCGAGTGCCTGTTGCATGAACCGTGTTTTCTTACCATTACTATCAAGCAGGCACCATTGCGTCTGCGGTAATACGATTGCCAGTGGAATACCCGGCAACCCGGCGCCGCTGCCGACGTCGAGTGCATACGCCTGCGAAGGAATCCAGCGCCAGATAGACAGGCTATCCAGCAAATGGTAAGCCAGCATCCTGTTTACATCACGAATTGCCGTCAGATTATAGCTTTTATTCCATTGCTCCAGCAGCGACAAATAGGCGAGTAAGGCATCGATCTGGCCTGGCTCTGGCGATATGCCAAGCGACTCAAGACCGGATTCTAACTGCGACTGCAAATTCAAGCGGTTTTCTTGACAGGTTGTGCCCGTCTCTTTAAATGCACCAGCAATAGCGAAATGGCCGCCGGGGTTATGCCCGAAATGCGACCGGCCTGGCCGATAGTTGCAGGTCGATGATCCTCTAGCTTCTGGCAAACCTCGCTGGACAGGCCGCGAACCTCGGTATAATCCAGCGATTCGGGTAATTCAGTCTGCTCATGCGCGCTGGCCTTGTCGATTTCATGCTGTTGACGGCTTAGATATCCCGCATACTTGGCATTGATTTCGGCCTGCTGCTGTACACGCGTATCGAAAGTCTCATGCGTATCTATCAATGGCATGAGATGCTGAATATTAATCTCCGGGCGCTTTAATAGCTCGCCGAATCGATATTCACGACTGACCGGATTCTGCAATAGCGGTTGCAGTGCTTCGGCAAGTTCGGTCTGTGGACGAAGCCAGCTATCGCGCAATTGCTGGTTAAGTAATTCCAGTCGCTCGTGATATTCCTCAAAGGCCTGCCATCTCACGTCTTCAACCAGACCCATGGTTCTACCGATTTCGGTTAGCCGTAAATCGGCATTGTCTTCACGTAGCATCAATCGATATTCGGCACGCGAGGTAAACATTCTGTAAGGTTCACTGGTTCCACGGGTAATGAGATCATCTACCAGCACACCCATATATGCCTGCGAGCGAGACAGCTGCAATAAAGGCTTATGCAGTATCCGTGCAGCTGCATTGGCACCCGCAATCAGTCCCTGCGCAGCGGCTTCTTCATAACCGGTGGTACCATTGATCTGGCCGGCGAAATATAGCCCTTCTATAACACCGGTTTCCAGAGTCGGGCGTAAATCGCGCGGATCGAAATAGTCGTATTCAATCGCATAACCCGGCCGCGTGATATGTGCATTTTCGAAACCGACAATACTATTGACATAAGCCTGCTGGATGTCAAATGGCAGGCTGGTGGAGATACCATTAGGATAAACCTCGCCCAGCTCCAGGCCTTCCGGTTCGACAAATATCTGGTGTGAATTACGATCGGCGAAGCGTACAACCTTATCTTCTATCGATGGACAATAACGTGGCCCGACCCCTTCGATATCACCGCTGAACAGGGGTGAACGGTGCAGGCTATCACGAATGATCTGATGCGTGCGCTCGTTGGTATGGGTGATATGGCAACTAATCTGCTGCGGATGCAGATCAACCGATCCCATGGTAGAGAAAACCGGTAATGGCGTATCTCCGGGTTGTTCTTCGAGTTGACTGAAGTCGATTGTTTTTCGATCGATTCGGGGTGGCGTACCGGTTTTCAACCGGTCTATTCTAAAAGGCCGTTCGCGTAAACGCTGTGCAAGTGCGGTAGCAGGCGGATCACCCGCGCGACCACCACTGTAACTGGCGTCACCGATATGAATCTTACCATCGAGGAAAGTGCCGACGGTTAGTACCACGGCTGGCGCCATAAAACGCAACCCCATTTGCGTAACCACGCCTTCGATACGATCCTGGCTTTCGATCAAGTCGATAACCGCTTGCTGAAATAGTGATAGATTGGGCTGGTTTTCGAGTTTCTCACGTATCGCCATTTTATATAACTGACGATCTGCCTGTGCTCTTGTGGCGCGCACGGCAGGGCCTTTACGACGATTGAGAATTCGAAACTGGATACCGGCTTTATCTGCCGCCAATGCCATCTCGCCGCCAAGCGCATCGATTTCTTTCACCAGATGACCCTTGCCAATGCCACCAATCGCGGGATTGCAGGACATTTGCCCGAGGGTATCGATGCTATGGGTCAGCAATAAGGTCTTTACACCCATACGCGCAGCCGCAAGCGCAGCTTCGGTCCCCGCGTGACCGCCGCCGACTACGATGACATCGAACTGCGTGTTAAAGTCCATGAATACCAGTTTCGTTAAAATGGGCCGCGGATTCTAGCGGTTTTTGGCTTATTTTAACACCCTGCTGCGCAACAGCCTGATTATTCCCGAGCTATGCCTTCAAACCGATTTTTTGCCGATAGCTTTTTTTCATAGCCGTTTCAAATTCACTATTGGAAGCATAGTCGAAACCGAACACCGGCTTCCAGAGGCGTCGATTCTCCATGCACAGATAAAAGAATATATTATCCTTCCAGTTATCGGGAAAACTATGGTAAACGTGGCGAAACATCGAAAGCTTAATATCATCGGGATAAGACAGCTTACCGTCGGCATCGACCAGCGGCATCTTCAATATCTGGCCAGGTATGGCTTTTTTGCGAATTTCACGCATTACCGATTTGATATAGGTCAGCGTACCTAACGAGATGAGCGCGACTTCGTCGCAAGCAAAACTAGCCACGAGCTGTTGAATCACGGCCTGGTAATCCGCCTGCCAGGTATGGTAATGAATAATCGGATGAAAATGAAAACCAACGCTAAAACCGGCATCAGCGACCCGCCGTGCGGCAGCGAGTCGTCTATCCAGACTAGCAGTACCGTGTTCTTCGTGAAGAATCAATGTCGGCGTATTCAGCGACCAGGTACAGAGTATATTTCGAGGTGCCTGCGATCGAATCAGGTGATTGACATTCGCTGACTTGGTTTTCAGCTCCAGAATCACGTTGGGATTATCGCGGGCGAAATCGATTACCGCGTCGAGCACACCGTGACTATTACCCCACATCAACGAGTCGGAAGATTGGCCAGTGCCTATGTGATAAGTTTTATCAGGGTCGAGTCGCAGCTTTTTAAGCTTTTCGGTAAAACCTGTATCGAAGCTAATTTGTTTACCGTCGAAAAAAGACTGGATACTGCAATAACTGCAGCCATAACCACAGTTTTCGACCGCATCCAGGGTTTGCAGGTTGCAGCACAGGGTACGCGGTGAAGCCACCGGACAGCGGCCCAGCCCGAGTTTCTCTTTTGCGATTGCCTGCGGTTTGGCGGCGGCGCTGATTTTCGTGGCACAGCTATCATCTGGGTACTGATTAGCTTCCGATTTAATACTCTCCCAGGTCTCACGCAATTGTTTCATGAGCTGCTGCTTGCGAGCCTTACCACCTGCTCCCGGACTATTCGTATGCGGCCAGATATCGGCGATGGAATACTGGCCCCACATTTGCAAATCGAGTGCGATTTCGCAACTTTGCCTGCAATCCTGCATTGACAGCTGCCATACGGACGCCTGATTGACCAGAAACTCTCTGGTTTGCGGATCTAGCAGGAAGTAGAAGGGTTGCTGTGAAATCTTGCTTTGCGTCTGTGTCATCGCCTGGTGATTTAGTGGACTGAGGATTAAGTGTTCAAATCTTTGAATAAACACTGCTAAGAATAACGTTCGCTGTCGAATAAGGCTCCGATCTATTCGAGTATTTAACCACCATTCCCCCAGGTTTTACTGGCGCATGGTAAAAAGGTTCAATCGTACTAGGCTTATTCTACTAAAGATCAATAGCGGGGTTAAAGGGTTCGAAGTTTAAACAGCTGGTCCTGTTATCTCAATCATGAAAAACCGGCTAACCCTGACGCAAATTTTGATCCAGTGGTTTTTGCTGCTTGCTCTGGTTCGATTACCGCTTCATGGAGACAGCCAAACGATGTTTAGCCATGACAGGGAGGTTGAGACCGTGTCGGAATACGAAGAACCAGACGGCATGCTGGTTTACGGAATTCATCACGATCTCAATCTGGCGGGCACTCATTGGACCGTAATCAGTGAAGTCAACAGGAACATGGTGCTGGCCGAGCAAGCCAACCAGGCTAAGAGTGAGTTTCTTGCCAACATGAGCCATGAAATCCGTACACCGATGAATGGTGTTATAGGCATGACAAATCTGTTGCTCGATACCGATCTCAATAACCAGCAACTCAATTTCGCGCGAATCATAAAAGGCAGCGCCGAATTATACAATGCGCTGATGCAGGTCGCTGGCGGCTCGACTGAGGATAAGAGGTTGGTAACACGTTATACCGCGCGTGAACTTCCGGTATACGATGCCCATGTACTCGTGGTTGAGGACAATCCCATCAATCAGCTGGTGGCAAAGGGAATGTTGAAAAAAATTGGTATAACGCCAGACCTCGCCGAAAATGGAGAGCAGGCCCTCAGTGTATGGCTGAAGTAAGTTAATCGAGCTACGGTATTCGAAACAGTCGAGTACAGATGTAGCCTCAGCGCCTGGTACCATCGGTACCAGAATATCTTGGCGATCAAGCAGGGATACCCCTGTCATATGAACCTGCCCAGAACACCCTTAGTTATTATTCGTTTGGTCTAATCGCGCATTTAATTTTTTCAACTCGTTTCTCATATCTGACAATACGGACAATATTTCGTCTGAGAAATGGTTGTCATTTAAATTCTTTGCCGACTTATTCAACTCGATTTTACCTGGCTCATCAATAACAGCTATGGGGATATTTTCCTGTTTCGTTTCCAGATTATTTTTAGCCTCTATAGTTACCGGTTCCAGCCTGAGCGCGCTTTTCCGATTTTCTGAAGATTCGTCGATTCCGTTGTCGATGCTGGCAGCCGCCGATTGAGGAATCATCTCGTCTAGCTCCGGAAATTTATCAGATAAATCTAATTCCGTATTGTCGTCCTGATCATTATCTTCAACCTCTCTGGTGAGGATATCCATGATATCGAACACCTCCTCATCACTCCGCCCAGCTGGTGAAGAATTTGCACTGGCTTCCTTCAAATTTTCAACAAAACGATTGCCAAAAAAGGATTTCTGGGCTGAATTTAAATCTTTCGCCGGACTATTACATTCGCCGCTAACTTCACTGTTTTCTGAATCAGGAATTTCTATTATTGTGTCAGAATCAGGAAAGAGATCGGAATACATCATTTGAACTTTCGCCTTATCAACCTCATCTAGCTCAGCAAGCTCGAATTTTGACTTTATTATAAGTGATTTAAACTCTTCGGTATTTTGAGCTTTATGATGAATTTTTAGCAGGTGCAGGATTACCGCGGTTTGTTGTAAAAGATTGACTGTTTTATCAGTATCGCTATAGGTAGCGATTACATCAGCAGGGGAACCGGGCGTTTCTGCCTGGCGACCGCCTTTTGAGGGTTCCTCATAATCCGATAGTAATTCATTATGGTTTTCTTTTGAAAGATAATCGATAAAGCTATTCATTCCAGGAGAGGTTTGTAAGTTTGGGTTTTGACTGGATCTGGAAACTTTAAGGTTCTCTTCGTCGCGAATTTTGGCGCTGGGAAGATCGAACACAGGTTCCGAGTCTGCAAAGAGTTCCATATACATCGAATGGAGTTTCACCTGATCCGCCAGGTCTAATTGATGAAGATCATCTTTGATTTCCGTTATCAGAGATTTAAAGTCATCGAGGTTCCGAGACTTATAATATAATTTCAGTAAGAGTTGTTTTACCAGTATATTTTCTGGTTGTATCTCTGTGGTTTTCTGTAATAAATTAATCGCCTTTTCGATATCACCATATGAAGCAAATATTCCTGACAGGGAAAGAGCGAGTCGTATGTGATGATTACTACCACCATTGAACTCGAATCGAGTATCTGTATTATCTTCGACGGTTAAATAGTCGATAAAGCTACTTATATTGAAAGATGTAGGTGTCTGTGAATGCTGGCTAGATACAGAGCGCTTTTCTGCATAGCTCCTAAACCCTCTATAGTTCCAGTTCAGCCGGGATATCCGTTGACGAATTCTATTCGGTAAATTTGTTTTCCGCATAACGATTAAGAAAAATATGGCGATAGTTAACCAGCTAATGCCGCTATTTATAATGTAACTATTTTTCAGATGATCTAGTGTAAACAGGTAAAAAACCGAATCCTTATCTACCTCTAATAGCTGGCTCAGGTCTATAGTGAAGACCAAATCCACGGCATCCTTCGGTTGATTAGTTCGTACATCAGTGGCCAGATTCGCGCCCTGTGTTAAA
This sequence comes from Gammaproteobacteria bacterium, assembly GCA_024222685.1. GTDB lineage: Bacteria > Pseudomonadota > Gammaproteobacteria. The sequence goes on from JAAEOZ010000354.1 coordinate 17,199, forward strand.
TTAACGTCCATTGCGAATTCGTTACTGACTGCCATTTCATGGGTATCTTTGTGTTGAGTAACAGCATGTTCAACGGCTGTGACTTTCAATTTGGAAGACCATTTATCACTGTCGAACTTATGTATGGGTATATCAGTGGGTTTTTGAATTTCTATTTTCTTCAGACCTGCTTCTTTAAGACCGTGATCTGTAATAACAACGGATGCCTGAAGAGTTTCTGGCTGAGCATTTTTTACGGGATGAACTAATTGTGTTGAGGGCTGCAGTAAATTCAGATGATTAGTATAAGTTTCGGTGGCCAGGCTTTGCGATATGCTGGATATTTCTTCCAGTGGTGGAATCTGCAGTAACTTACCATTTTCTAACAGGTGCATGTTAGAGTCCTTGAATGCATCCAGGTTAGTAATCCAGATACCATACATCCACTGGTAAATTGTCGTCGGCTCTTTTTCGGTTCTTACTTGCTTCGCGATCCGCCATAAATAGGTTCCGCGCTCAGTTGGGCCGAAAGTATTAGCGGAATGGGTCGGCTGATCGGCAGCTATAGTGGAATTAGAAGTGTCCGTAGTGGACTGAGAGGATACTGAGGGACTAAAGGAAACATCACCGGGTTCCTGAGCATGGCTAACAGATGCCCAGATTGACACTGTAGCCAGCGTTATAACACCGAAGAGTTTAAACAGCATGGATTCGGTATTCTCATAAAAAGTAGTCGGCTGTTCATTCTAGCAGCCTAACAAGCCCAAAAAATTTGAACCAGCTCACAAGATGCCGTCGGGTTCAACCCTTAGCCGCAGGAGTACCAGGCGTGCCGGAGCTGGAATCGACATCTAACTGGATTGTGTTATTTACCGAGCCTAAAGATCTTCGAGCTAGTCTTATTGCTAATGCTTGCCGATGGACTGGTAAGGGTGACCATTTTGCCGGGTATAACCGAGCGCTTTGTACAGGCACTGAGCAATGGCACCGATAATACAAATAAAGACAGGGATTTATGCATCGCGGGATTGAATTTCAGATATTTATTACGAACCCGAAAAATGGTATGGCTACCCGCTCAATTCAGAAACTGAAACAAAGCTGAAACAAAATGACTTTTGGCAGAAATTATTCTGACACATAACGTGGTTATTATTGCTTCAACCGTAGCGATTGATGTGAACAGACATTTATGCCTGTTCGATTCAAGCGAGATTTGTAACCCTTTATTGAGAGTAAAAAAATGAACAACCTGGCAGAAAATCTTGATCCAATTTTTGATTCAGTAGAAGAAAGCTATGAACTTTTAGAGGCTGAGATCATTGAAATTGAACCACCTGTTTACGATTCGTTTCCTATGAATTTTTTGGACGAACTGGATGGGTGGGTGCGACACAGTCTGGCGATGAATGGCTTCTCTGATTATTGAGCAAGCTAAAAGTCTGGGTCGGCAATTCCGGTCATCATCTTTGGTTTTTCCAAAACAGAGAATCAAAAGCAAAGCTATAGCTCGTAGGATGCGGTGAGGCAAAAACCGCATCCTACGATCTTTACATCACTCACAACCCCATCAAGATCTCACCCCTGTAAACCGCTCAACTAACAGCTGTCAACTTCAGGGAAAACCATTTGAAAATACCCTCTCCACCAAAATCAAACCTGCCAGGTGCCATACCGACATCACGATATGCTTACTACTGTGTTGAAGGGCTGACCGTGGCTTCAACTGGACAAAGTTCCGCGAGAGCCAAAACTGGATTTTTTTAACTAGCCGTTACGAAGACTAGTTGCTGAAAACGCCGGTAAACAGATACTTGATATTGATGATCGGAACAGACTCCGTATCGTGACTGAAGCTGGTCTTGACAATCATCCTTTTACGGATCAGATTCGAATCGAGATCGCAAACATCGGCGTCATTTACCTGAATCAGTTGCGGTGGTTCCTGTAAGGCGATCGCACCGTATTCAGCCCTGTCATGACCCAGATTAAAACCTAGCACAGCGAATATTTTATCCCTATCCGAGTTGGCGGGTTCCTCAAGCTCAGTTTTCTCTTCCCGTAAATCCGACTGTCCGAGTAATTCACTCAGCATAAATGCAGGGAGTATTCTGTTTTCCCATTGCACCAGGTCTTTACAGAATCTGGGTGAATGGGGAACCCGGTAGGTTGAAGGATCTACAAGCAGATGACACAATTCGGTATAACCTACTGCGACTTTTTGCCCGCCAACCAGCGTTAGCAGCCAGGCCTGTACCGTCATTGATTCGGTTACTGATTGTTCTACAGCGCTCATTTATGCTGCCTGATCCCTGGGCGTGCCTGCGACCAGTTTTTGATGAATGGTTTTTGCGTTGGAGGCACAAATAAGCTGCTCATCGAACAGTGCGACCTGTAGCACTGGAGAGAACTCAGTACTGATGACTTTCGGCAGACTATCGAAGTCGAATTGAGCTGCTTCTACAATCTGCAATTCATCGGCCATTAACGCAAAAGAGCCAGAATCATTTTTCAAAACCGCCACGATTCTACGATTTCCAGTTTTCAGGGTCAGGTTAAAGCTTTCGTCAAGATTGAAAACCGGAAGATTTGACATTTCGACAGTGATCCATCCAACCGACATCTCAGCCATATTTTCACGATTGATATCTTCAACCGGTTCCAGTGTTTCAATTTCATGTTGGGGTATAACCAGAAGTAACCCGTCAATAGAGATTAACGCCAGTCTCGAACTATCGATATTATCAGATTCGTGCATGGTTTCAGCGATCTAGCAGGCTGTCTATGTTTTGTAGCAAATCATCTTCGCTGTACGGCTTCGTCATGTACTTGTTAACACCTGCGCTGCTTGCATAATCACGATGTTTTTGTGTCGAACGTGAAGTAATCAGAATGATTGGCAAATCACAGGTACGGTCGTTTGAACGTACGTGGGTCGCCAGGTCAATACCATTCATACGTGGCATTTCGAGATCAGTCAGCAATATGTCTGGCACCTTTTCAGCTATGATGTCAACCGCTTCCATGCCGTCTTTTGCCGA
>JAAEOZ010000355.1 GCA_024222685.1 Gammaproteobacteria bacterium
ATCCCATTTCACTGGGCGGCTCTATCGCTGCGGCAATGGAGTTATTCGATATTGGTGCTATTAGCGAATCTGATACCGGTGGTATCAAACTCGAATTCGGCTCGGCTGAAGCTCTTTGTGCTATCACCGATTTAACCGCACGCGGTGAAGGTTTTGGCGCCGATGTCGCCATGGGTTCAAAGTTGCTCTGCGAAAAATATGGCCATCCTGATTTATCTATGACGGTTAAGGGCCAGGAATTTGCCGGCTACGATGGTCGCAGTATGCAGGGTATGGGTCTGGCTTATGCCACCAATAATCGTGGTGCCTGCCACATGCGTGCCGACCCATACGGCCATGATTTTGAAACCACTGAAATTGCCGGTAAGGCCGAAATCGTACGCGATTCGCAAAACGATATGGCATTTATTGATTCGACTGGTTTGTGCTGTTTCCCCGCTGCCTGCGGCTGGGGTCTGGAAGAATATCTGGAACTTGTCAATGCAGCTTGCGAGCTTGAGTGGAGCATGGAGCAAATCCAGCCCATGGGAGAACGTATCTGGAACCTGGAGCGCCTTTTTAACATAAAGTCAGGTTTGGGCAGAAAAGATGATACCTTACCAAAGCGTATCCTCGAAGAGCCTGCCGATGCGGGCGCTGCAAAAGGCCTGGTTTGTAAGCTAGATGAGATGTTACCGGAGTATTATCAGTTGCGAGGGTGGGACCAGCAAGGGGAACCTACTTCAGAGACACTTCAGCGTTTAGGTCTGTAGTCAACGGGAAATAATGCAGGTCTCGGTTAAGCTGTTCGGTGCCTTGCGCCAGTTTTTGCCGGCCGGCAGTCAGTTTAATGCCTGCCATTTAACCGTGGACGACGACGCTCACTTAACCGACGTGCTGCTACAACTGCCAATACCGGATAGTAAGCCTTATCTGGTGTTATTGAACGATACAAAACTCGACAGGCACCTTTACGCTGAAACGGCGATTTTGGCAACCGATGAGATTGTTTTGCTGCCACCGATTAAAGGCGGCTGAAGAGAAATTTAGTAACTTCCGGCTTTCCTGTTTTCTTCCTCCAGCGGGCACTGCTCAGTATTTATGACTTCGTTATCACTATCCAGCGTTTCCATTTTGACAGTAAATCCCCATAGGCGATGAAGATGTCTCAGGACTTCTTCTCGTGTATCGGCGAGCGGGATATTATTGTGTGGCTGATGGCGTATGGTAAGCGTCCTGTCCCCGCGTAAATCAACATCAAAAACCTGAATATTAGGCTCATTCATACTGAGATTATACTGATTCGACAATGCGTGACGGATATGTCGATAACCGTTTTCATTGTGGATAGACGAAACTTCCAGCGACTCCTGGGTTTCATCGTCAAGAATCGAAAACAGTTTAAATTCGCGTATCAGACGAGGTGACAGGAATTGTGAAACAAAACTTTCGTCTTTGAAATTTCGCATTGCGAAATCTAATGTTTCCTGCCAGTTAGATCCTGCTATGTCCGGAAACCACTCGCGATCCTCGTCGTCAGGATCCTCACAAATTCGCCTGATATCGGTCATCATTGCATAACCCAGTGCATAGGGATTAATTCCCGAATAGAAAGGGTTATCAAAATCGGATTGATTAACCACATTGGTGTGGCTCTGTAAAAATTCCATCATAAAGCCATCGGTGACTTTACCTCGATCATAAAGCTCGTTCAGAATATTGTAATGCCAGAAACAGGCCCAGCCTTCGTTCATCACCTGGGTTTGGCGCTGAGGATAAAAATACTGACCGATTTTGCGAACTATGCGGACAACCTCTCTTTGCCACGACTCAAGATAAGGCGCATGTTTTTCAATGAAATAGAGAATATTTTCCTGCGGCTCCTCGGGAAAGCGCATTTTTTCTATCGGGTTTTCTTCTTCACTTTTTTGCGGAACTGTTTTACGCCACAGGTCATTCACCTGAGACTGTAAATACTCTTCTCTTTCTTTCTGGCGTTGTTGCTCTTCACGCATCGATACCGGATAAGGGCGTTTATAACGGTCAACACCATAGTTCTGTAATGCATGACAGGAATCCAGCAACTGTTCGACCTCGTCTATACCATATCGGGCTTCACAATCAGCAATGTACTGCTTGGCAAATACAAGATAATCGATGATCGCTTCGGCATCTGTCCAGGCTCTGAAAAGATAATTACCTTTGAAAAACGAATTGTGACCGAAACTGGCATGGGCAATAACCAGGGCCTGCATCATCATGGTATTTTCTTCCATCAAATAGGCGATGCAGGGATTTGAATTAATAACTATTTCGTAGGCCAGACCCATATGACCACGACGGTATTGTTGTTCATTTTTAATGAAATGCTTGCCGAAGGACCAGTGACTATAACCTATTGGCATTCCGACACTGGCATAGGCATCAAGCATTTGTTCAGCTGTAATGATTTCTATCTGATTCGGATAGGTATCAAGCCCGAAAGACTCGGCAATATCCCTAATCTCCAGGTGATAAGCTTCGACCTTTTCAAAAGTCCATTCTCCCGTTGTCGAAATCGGCTCGCTCATACGATTTGCTTCTGGAAAAATTCTCTGAAAACCGGGTATATGTCACTATGCTGAACAATATGCTGAATGGCAAAATTGTCATGCACCTCAACCAGTTTTTCGTAGTACGACCACAGGCTTTGATGATCACGTGGTGTGATTTCAACATAAGCGAAATAGCGTAGTAGCGGCAATAAATCCCTGGATAAAATCTGGTGACAAAGTGGCGAATCATCATTCCAGTTGTCACCATCCGATGCCTGCGCAGCGTAAATGTTCCAGTCGGTCGGTGGAAATCGTGACGCTATGATTTCTTTCATACAATTCAGCGCACTGGATACAATGGTTCCCCCGGTTTCACGAGAGTAGAAAAACTCCTCTTCGTCCACTTCTTTGGCCTGAGTATGGTGGCGAATAAAAACAACTTCGACATCCTTATAGCTACGCGTCAGAAACAGATATAGCAGTATAAAAAACCGCTTGGCCATATCCTTAGTTTCCTGATCCATGGAACCAGACACATCCATAATGCAAAACATTACTGCCTGTGAAGTCGGTTCCGGTCGCTGTACAAAATTATTGAAACGTAGATCAAAGGTATCTATAAATGGAATTCTCTTTAATCGCTGTTTAAGGACGTCAATCTGCTGCCTGATTTCACTGAGCTGAGACTCATCGCTAACAGCTTCACTTTCGAGATGCTCCAACTCAGCCTCAAGTTCGTGCAACTGTCGTCGTGGCTCCGAACCCAGGGCAATTCTGCGTGATAAAGCTGATCTTAGCGAACGTACTACATTGATATTGGTGGGAACACCATCATTTGTGTAGCCGGCACGAACACTCCGGCTTTTGGTCATCTTCTTAAGTTGATTTTTCTGTAAATTGGGTAGCTCGAGATCATCGAACAACATGTCCAGATATTCTTCTTTTGAAATTTCAAATGCGAACTCATCCTCTCCTTCACCCTGATCACTGGCACGCCGTCCCTGACCGCCTTCACCTCCAACAGGTCGTTTGATACGATCTCCCTGGGAAAACTCCTTATTACCGGGATAAACCGTATCTCTGATACCGCCACGACCGTGTCGAAATGTCGGCTCGGTGATATCTCGAGATGGAATGGAAACACTTTCACCACTGTCTATGTCGGTGATTGATCGCTCCGAAATCTGCTCTGCTATCGCCTTTTTGATTTGAGATTGATATCGACGCAGAAAACGCTGACGGTTAACCGTGCTTTTGTTCTTCGCGTTCGGTCTACGATCGATCAACTGCGCCATTTCGGCTGCCTCCGTTTATGACGACTTCCTGACTCTTAAATACCACTCACAAAGTAGACGGACCTGTTTTTCCGTATAACCTTTACCTACCATTCTTGAAACAAAATCCGCATGCTTCTTTTCATCATCTTCGGAACCCTTTGCGGAAAATGAAATTACAGGCAGTAATTCTTCGGTATTGGAGAACATTTTCTTTTCTATAACGGTTCGTAGCTTTTCATAACTAACCCAGTCGGGATTGTTACCTTCGTTATTGGCCCGGGCGCGTAATACAAAATTGACGACTTCATTTCGGAAATCCTTTGGATTTGAGATTCCCGCAGGCTTTTCGATTTTTTCAAGTTCTTCGTTCAAGGCAGCCCTGCCAAAGTTCTCACCGGTTTCAGGATCACGATACTCCTGATCCTGAATCCAGAAATCGGCGTAGGTCACATATCGATCAAAAATATTCTGGCCATACTCAGAATAGGATTCCAGATAAGAGGTTTGAATTTCCTTGCCAATAAACTCAACATAATTAGGCACCAGGTATTCCTTGATAAACTCCAGATATCGGTCATGTAATTCCTGAGGAAACTGTTCTCGTGCTATCTGCTGTTCAAGCACATAGAGCAAATGAACCGGATTAGCTGCCACCTCTGTCTGATCGAAATTGAATACACGTGATAATATTTTGAATGCAAACCGTGTCGACAGACCCTTCATGCCTTCATCAACACCAGCATAATCGCGATATTCCTGGTAAGACTTTGCCTTAGGATCAGTATCTTTCAGGCTTTCGCCGTCATAAACCCTCATTTTGGAATATATGCTCGAGTTTTCAGGTGCTACAAGCCGCGACAGAACACTAAACTGTGCCAGCATATCCAGCGTACTCGGCGCACAGGGTGCTTCAGATAACGAACTACTATTCAGGAGTTTATCGTAGATGTGTATCTCCCCTGAAACTCGTAGGCAATAGGGTACTTTGACGATGTAGACACGATCGAGAAATGCTTCATTATTCTTATTATTCCTGAATGTCTGCCATTCAGATTCGTTGGAGTGAGCCAGAATTGTTCCTTCAAAAGGTAGTGCAGAAAGACCTTCAGTACCATTATAATTCCCTTCCTGAGTAGCGGTTAGCAGAGGGTGGAGTACCTTAATTGGCGCTTTGAACATCTCGACAAACTCCATCAGGCCCTGATTTG
>JAAEOZ010000356.1 GCA_024222685.1 Gammaproteobacteria bacterium
AAGTACCGTCTGCTGCTGGAGTGAACATGCTGCGATCGAGTTCTTCGAACAGGCCTTCATCGCAACCCACACGAGCTTCGTGCGGCAGTACGTCAACGATGTCCCAGGTTACAGTGCCAGACTCAACCTGAGTCTTGACTTCACCTAAACCACCGTTGTAGTTGATAAAGTTAATTTTGCCTTCCTTCCAGGTGTCGGCATAGGCTTTTTGCTGTGAAGCCGTGTAGCCACCACCCCATGAAGTAACGTTTACTTCAGCTTGTACGGCTGTAGCAGACACAGCAGTCACCACTGAAGCTAGCAGGGTTTGTTTCATAGTTATTTTCATATGGTATATCTCCTCTTCGGTTTACCACTCTAGTAGTATAAAAAACTGCCGCCTGACCCCTCGGAATTTAGTCCGATGGGTCAAGAGCGCGACAATCTTCCACATTCCAACCGATATTGACGGTATCACCTTCACTAAGATGCGCATGAGCGGCTGAATTGGGAATCTTTACAATAAAATCGTCGTGACCACATACGGTGAATCGGGTTCGGATATGATCACCCAGGTAAATAAGCTCTTCGGCTTTACCTGAGAATATGTTTGGTAGAGAGCCTGCTTCCGGATTGACAATGACGCGTTCCGGTCGAAGCGATAATGTAGAACGACTACCGACTCCGTCAACTTTGACTTTCTTGGCTTCAACAACGCCTGCGTCATTATCGATTTCTACTTTTACACTATCGTCTTTATCTTCTATAACATTTCCAAGAAGGCGGTTATTCTCGCCGATAAAATTTGCACAGAAAGCATTTTCCGGTCTCTCGTACAGATCTTCCGGCGGTGCGCATTGTTGAATAATGCCATCGTCGAATACCGCTATGCGATTCGACATGGTTAGAGCTTCGCTCTGATCGTGGGTGACGTAGACTACTGTTAATCCGAGATTTTCATGTATGTGCTTGATTTCATACTGCATTTGCTCTCGCAGGTTTTTATCAAGCGCGCCAAGGGGCTCGTCCATTAATACCAGATCGGGATCGAATACCAGCGAGCGGGCAACCGCGACTCGTTGTTGTTGACCACCTGAAAGCTGAGCGGGTCGACGATCACCAAAAGCACCGAGCTGTACCATATCCAGCGCGCGTTTAACGCGTGATTCACGATCACTTTTGTCCATTCTGCGAACTTCCAGTGGGAAAGCCAGGTTTTCTGCAACGGTCATATGCGGGAACAGGGCATAGTTCTGGAAAACCATGCCGATGCCGCGCTTGTGCGGTGGTACCTTGTTGATTGGGTTGTCTTTGAGGTAGATTTCACCGTGAGTGGCCGGTTCGAATCCCGCGAGCATCATCAGACAGGTTGTTTTACCCGAACCTGACGGTCCGAGCATGGTGAGGAATTCGCCTTCTGCGACATCCAGGTTTAAACTTTTAACAACCAGCGATTCTCCGTCATAACTTTTCTGGATATCAACGAAGCGTACAAGAGGCTTATCACTCGACATAGTGTGTTCATCTCACTTTATGGATATAGTTTTTATGCCTGCTGTTAATTTCGGGTATGGAACCCGTGGCCTCCCCAGCCGCACAGGCGTAACCGATTCGGGAACCATATCATCTTGATCGCTAAAATCAATAGAAAACATCAAGGAATTCAATAACCAGCCGGATTCAGGTTCACCCTAACATCTGCCTTATGAATGCCGAATGAACCGACTCATTAATTATCTATAGTGTTTGACTGACTAGTGTTTGAAATTTCAGTTCAATATGCGACGTAAGATTTATCTGTTACGAAATATCGTCGGATCTATTGTTCCCGGTTGTATGCAGATCTTCAAACTGACAGTTGTAGGTGATTATTTCGCCCCTGACGCTGGCAATATTACTCTGTACCCGCGTCGCTACCAGCGTTTCTACCTTAAAATTTAAGGCAAATGTCCAGCTTTCGGTGGAAAACGGGTTTGAGGCTGATGTAACGAAAATTAAACTATTGCGAGTATGAGAGCGAATTTTAAGGAGATTATGTGGTTTTTCGTTGGTGATTATCTCAATACTCGGGCCCTTTTCACCAACGGGTGTCCAGTTAAAGCGTAATTTTGAGCGGCCGTCTCCAAAAGTTTCAGAAAATAACCATTCCGAGAAGCGAGATTTGGCTTCATCCGCCTGATTGGCAGATTCGGTATTTCGGTGTTTACCGAGTATGCTTGATTGATCACTGACGCAGGCAATGCTGTTGGCAACCTTGAAATTAGCAGCCTGGGTAAATATCGGCCAGAATAATAGGCTTAAGATTATCAGTCTCATCGTAGTCTCCCCCGGTATCCGGATCTATGGCCGGTTGAACCAGTATATGCTGATATTTAACATATAGGAATATTCAATGATATTCGCTTCAATTACATGACCCGGCTTTGGCAGGCATTTAAACTATCACTATTGATTTGACTACTCTGTACAGGCTTTAATTAAATATGAAATTCCTTATCGATGCATTGTTTAAATCAGGTGGCGAGGAGAAATCTCCAGACACCGGATATGTATTGCGTGTCGCCACCGCGACTTTATTGCTCGAAGTGGTGCGAGCTGACTTTGAAATAGAGCACAGCGAAATGGAAAAAGTCAGGCTAATTCTCAGGCAACGCTTCCAGCTTAACGAACAGGAGCTGGAACAAATGATAGCCGAAGCCGGAGAACAGGCAGATCGCCTGGTATCGTTGCAACACATCACCCGACAGCTAAATGAGCAATTCGATGAAGCAGAAAAAATTCGGGTTATCGAAATGATGTGGCAGGTTGTTTTTGCCGATGGCAATCTCGACCACTACGAAGAACACCTGATCCGGCAGGTAGCAGAATTGCTTTATTTACCCCACTCGGTATTTATCAGGGCGCGCCATAAGGCAGAGCCTCCAGTAATGTAATGCAATGAGGAACTAAGTGATGTTTCAATCCAGTGACAGGTCAAAATCTTTGCAACGCCGCTTGTTGCAGTTTATGGATCAGTATATTTATCCCAATGAGGGTAAATATGCTGAACAACTTGAGTCGGCTGGTAAACGTTTTTCACCTCTACCGCTGGTCGAGGAACTGAAACAAAAGGCGCGTTCAGAAGGGCTTTGGAATTTATTTGTGCCTACTGAGTTTGCACAGTTTAGCCCGGTTGGGGGACTCAGTAATATGGATTATGCACCGCTCGCAGAAATTATGGGACGTGTTCTATGGTCGGCTGAAGTATTCAACTGTAATGCACCAGATACCGGAAATATGGAAGTGTTAATGAAGTATGCCAGCGAAGAACAGCAAAAAGAGTGGCTTATGCCTTTGCTGGCTGGTGAGATTCGCTCCAGTTATGCAATGACCGAACCTCAGGTCGCCTCCAGTGATGCCACCAATATAGAATTGCGAATTCAGCGCGATAATGATCACTGGGTGTTGAATGGACGTAAATGGTTTATTACTGGTGCGATGAATTCTGAGACCCGAATTTACATTGTTATGGGGAAGTCTGACCCTGATAACCCGGATAGGCACAAGCAACAGACACAGGTGCTGGTGCCGAAGAACACCTCAGGCATTAAGTTGATAAGACCACTAACCACACTCGGTTATGATGATGCGCCAATTGGCCATGCTGAAGTTGAGTTCAATAATGTTCGAGTACCGTTCGATCACGTGCTACTAGGTGAGGGCAGGGGATTTGAAATCGCACAGGGGAGACTCGGGCCTGGGCGTATGCATCATTGTATGCGTCTGGTTGGAGCGGCGCAGCGGGCACTTGAACTCGCCTGTCAACGTGCCGAAAACAGATCGGCTTTTGGCTGCAGACTCAGCCAGTATCAGTCGATACGTGAAGACATTGCACGTTCATTTTCCGAAATAGAAATGATGCGCCTGCTTATCATGGATACCTGCCAGAAAATGGATGATGTCGGTGCACAACAGGCACGCGATATGATTGCGGCCTGCAAAACCAGCGTGCCGATCATGGTACAGAGCATTATTGACCGATGCATGCAAATCCACGGTGCAGGTGGTTTGACCAGCGACTATTTTATGGCAGAGGCATTTAACTATGCGCGTTGGTGTCGGCAGGCAGATGGCCCGGACCAGGTGCACTTAATGGCGCTGGGTAAACAGGTTATACAGCGGTATGGAAAATAGCAAAAAATATCGTTACTGCCGGGCAATTTTTCCTGCCTTACTATTTTTATTAAATCCAGTTAAAGTGAGTGCCGTTGATGGAAGGGTTGTCTGGGATAATAAGTGCGAGGAATGTCATGGTGACCCGATACGGTTCTCAGAAAAGTATTTATGGAATATTGAAGGGCAGTTACAGGGCCAGCATCATATTGAAGACCTCGATTTGTACATGCGCCAGCACTATATTCCCGATTATGCTTTCGGGTCGATACGTAATCTGCTGTTGAAATCGGCCAACTCACCGGCTCGATTTAACATCGATTGCAGTCAGTGTCACGGTACAGTCGCTGCCTTCGTCAAGAAATCAATCTGGGTTAGAGGGAATGAAGTGACCGGCCTGGAAAGCGGTAGAGATATCCGCGAATTTCTACCAGCTCATCAGAATCTGCAAACCCGGGATGTCAGCTTTTACCTGAAGCTGTTTGCGCGAACGGCGGGTAAGCCGTTTTATGATGAAGAGCCATTGCCGGAGGCGATTACCCGGTGATTGAACTTGCCGCTGACAGCTAAGTCAAAACACCAGGTATCAATGTCTGGGGAGAAATATGTATCGATTAATTCTGGTTACTCTAATCTTATCTTTTAACCTTTCAGCGGCAAGCCCTCCGGCGGAAAGTTTTGATCGATTGAATGCGGCTTTTCCCGATATTGTTTTTATCAACTCTGAAGGCAGTAAGACTAA
>JAAEOZ010000357.1 GCA_024222685.1 Gammaproteobacteria bacterium
AACTCCTCAAAGCAGAAAAAGAAGGAGTGGATGTGGCTGACCTGATCAACCGTCTGGTCGAATCCTCGCGAGCAGAAGCGCAAGATGCTATCGATGCTGCCATTGCGGCGGGTGGCACGCCGAAAGATATCGACAAGGCCCAGGACAAATTAGTGGAAGCACAAAAAGATCTAGATAAGGGCAAGCCGGATAAGGCCATTGAACATTACGGCCACGCCTGGGACAAAGCCCGGAAAGCCGTTAACTGATATAGGTCGACCAAATAAGATAATATGATCTAAAGAAACCCCGCTCTGGGTGGCGCAGCAACATATCCACTGCAAGCTCCGCGTCGGTCGGATCGTCCTTGGCCTTGCTCGGCTGGAACGCCTCGCGATACTTGGCCAGTGTGCTCGGGTTAATCGGAAAGAGGTCGATAAAATCATATTTTTGCAAAGCCGAGACAATCGGACCTTTACTCAGTTCTACCGCTATCGCAATGCGACCACCGTATCTCTGGTGCAGGTCTTTCACCCAGGTATCAATCGCTTCAGCGCGATGGCGAATAACATCGAACTCCCGTATATCCGAATCTCTCGGGCAAATGCAAACATCATGCTTCGAATCCGCCCAATCAATACCCACAAAGACGCTATAGACAACCGATTCTTGTTCATTCATGGCAACTCCCCAATATGTTAAATTGAAGCCGTGGGGCATGCAGCTTGAGATCTTCGAAAACAATATAGGTGAGCCGGTGCTACGGCGAGCCCTGAGTATTCGTTAACGATCTCAAGCGCACCTGCTGACTCGAAACCAAAGCGGTGAACATCTCGTGTTGGTGCCGAAATATTCGTAGTCAGCGGGTGCATGTCCCGCTCTCACTGACAGATACCTGACAGCTTTACCAGTATGGTCGAGAACGGGCATGAGTAACTATATATGGCCGTACTACGACCCTGGTGTAACGAATTTGAGTGTCCGCTAACGGGAAGAAGGCTGAGATTGAAGCAGGGGATGATATGATTAATTTCCAGGAAATACACAGCATAGAAGTAATAGTCCGGGGTGAAGAATGAGCTATGTGGTAGCTAACAGGGTGTTCGCGAAACAAAGGTACATCCAGGAATTTGAGCAGCGATTTAGAAACCGCGCAGGTCAGATTAACCAGCAACCAGGGTTTGTTCTGATGGAGGTATTAAAACCCCAATCAGAGAAGACCCCTTATGTGGTTTTGACACATTGGGAGAGCGAACAAGCCTTCCAGAACTGGGTCGGTAGTGAAGATTTTAAACTAGCGCATCAAAATCCAATGGGTAAAGATGCTTTTTTTGATGGCGGCGGTATAGAACAGTACGAGGTCATAATTTCTTCTACCGGCGATAATAAAGGCTAGCTCATAGCTATTCAGCAAAGCGCTGATCGGCCTGGAACAGAAATATTTCGTTTAATTGAAGTGTTTTTCGGCGGGTGAGTGTTACAGAAATTGCATCCGGTGAACTGCGCGCATTGACAATTGTTGCCAAAACTCCCGGCGAAATCAGTTAGTCAGCAATAAACTGGCAATTACGTCCCGAATTCTTGGCCTTGTACAGGGCCTTATCCGCGCGCTCATAAATCGATTCAACACTGTCGTCGTTGCGGGTTTCGGTAATTCCCGCCGATAGCGTCAGGGTTACCGGCGCGCCCTTGAAATGAAAACTGCTGTCGGCGATCCCGGCTCGCATCGTTTCCACCAACGTGCTGGCGTTGTCTAGCTTGGTGCTGGGCAATAACAGCACGAACTCCTCGCCGCCGATACGAAAAACGTAATCCGACTGGCGGACATAGGTCGTCATCAGCTGTGCGACAATTTTCAATGCCTTGTCCCCGGCATTGTGGCCAAAGGTATCGTTAACTCGTTTGAAGTGATCAATGTCTAGAATGGCGTAACTGAATGGGGTTTCGTAGCGAGTCCAGCGCGCCAGTTCCTGTTGAATACGCTCGTCGTAGGCCATGCGACTGTAAACCCCGGTCAACGCGTCATAAAGCAACTTGGTTTGATTTTCCTCCAGCATGACCTGCAGTTCCAGGGTCTCCTGCTCCATTTGGGATAGTTGCTCAGTCAGCTTAATATTGCGCTCCGACGTTGCATCGTGACGCTCGTTAAAGCGATCTGCGAAATCGTCGACGCCACCACGAATCTCGTCAATGTTTTTTGAGATCTCGGACTTCAAATTTTGCAAGTCATTTGCTGAGCGGAAATTTTTCTGAATCCGCTCCATGCCTTCCTGCACAAAACAGTGCAGCGACTTTGCCTCTTTGTGAATGGATTCATGGTCTTTTTGATCTTCTGCGATGATCTGCGTTACATCTTCAAGCTGTTGAGTGACCTTGAGGATTAGTTTTTCGAGCTCGCGCTTCTCCTTACGCAGCAGTTTCTCGCTTTGCGCCCAGCCTTGCTCGCGCTGCTCAAGATCCTTGAGTGCGTCTAGATATCTCGACTTCCAGTCGGTATTTTGTTCGACCTTATGCACCATCAATACAGTATCCTGGCCCCTTAACTTACCTAGTTTAGGATGAATTCAGGTTTTTGCCTTTTTCTGATGGCCCGATAGTTATCGGTTATTAAGAGAAGCCACCTGTCGAAATTGGTTTGACAACGTACATGCT
>JAAEOZ010000358.1 GCA_024222685.1 Gammaproteobacteria bacterium
CGGAGAAGTCGGCTGGATGGATGTCATTCCACTCAGCGCTAAACACGATTCTGGCAATACCGGCGACACGCCGATCGATATTATTTATGTGACTCTGAAAAGTGACGAACCGATTGCACCCGACGTCGAGCATGCGGCACTGTATTATCCAAACATTCCAATGGAACTAGCGCTGGAAAACGATAGAATGATCGTGCAACGGGTACAGGTTGAGCCCGGCCAATGGGAGGGCGTTCACAGTCACCCTGGCAACCAGATTTTCATTCACATCAAGGGTGGTGAGTGGTCGGGGCGCAGAGCCGGCAAATCCACGGGATCAACTATCGTCAGAGAAGATGGTGCGGTCGGTTGGATGGACGCGATTGACCTGACCGAAGAACACGAATCCTGCAACACAGGTGACACCACTATCGATCTTGTTTGGATTACGTTGAAGTAAACGCGGCATCGGAGTGCAAGCTAGAATCAAACCAAGACGCAGAAGAAGCGTAGTTTCCGCTCCCGGCCGAAATCGACTATCGCACTAACTGACATTGGGGGAAATCGAATGGTCGCTTTCGGGAAAAACAGTCGTCGAGGCTCATGCCAGGTGCCGCCTAACAAAACGCTGGTAAGCTTGAACGTTATGTTTTTTTTATTAAAAAATAGTGGCGCTAATGTAAGCCTCAATCTATCCACAGGACAACACTGAAATGGGAAAAATTCAAAATAGAGACACTAGATACTTTATTGAAATCGATTTAGAAACTCTCAAAATTGTAGATGATGGTTATGATCAAAAGGAAAATTTAGATGGGGGGCGGCAGAATAATCCCAAAATACACCGTTTGTTTCTAACCAGGGGACAATATAATAAGTTTGTTAATAGACAAGCCCCATAGTTTTGTTTAACTCATGAAACATAACACATATGAGCCGTATCTGAGTCAACCCCCATAGGTAATAATTATGAAAATTATTGGGTGTCAATTAAATTAAATCCTTACGTGAAACGCATCGGAAATAAAGACATACCATACGGTCAAATCTAGTTTTATACTATTTGTTTACTTATTGCTAGATTTGACCCCTGGCCTGCTTCTCATGCAATTATTTGGCTTGTCCATATTTGACAAGAATATCATGATAGGCCTGGGTTTGTTTAAATTGAACTAACGCCTGACTGAATTGTTCAGCTAAGTGATCATGCCCGTCCTTTTTCGCAAACCCAAGATAGTATCGGGTTGGGAACGGCTTCGGCAACTCTAACACTTCAATCTGATCCAGGAGCCCCATTTTGTTCGCAATATACCGTCCCACGATCCGATTCTCTACCATGATATCAACCCGATCTTTCACCAATTTGAGAAAATTTTGTTCTAGCGTGGTGGTATCTTCGCGTTTGACCAATACGTCAGCCAGTTCTTGAGGATATTCAGATCCTCGTTGCCCTCCAAGTTGATAGGATTTCAAATCGTCAAACGTGTCAATCTGTGGGCGATGCCCCTTGTGATAAAAGAGAATGAGTGAACTATCTGACAATGGCTCGTCAGGAAAAAATAAGTAGGCACGTCGTTCGTTGGTGCTGACAAGATCAATGAGCGCATCCGCCTTCTGATTTTGCATCATGACTAAACACCGTTTCCAGGGAAAGAATTGAATTTCGACGGGAATCTTCAACTGCTGGAAGACCGCCTCCGTGACTTCATAGTCTAACCCTTTCAGTTCGGCATCTGGTGCAAAGACGAACGGTTCATAGGGATCAGTAATGATGAGGAGGGGATCCTTTGCATGTCCCCGTTCAATGAAGGTGAATGTGACACAGATGATGAGTATCATCAAGACGATATCGATTTGCTTCCAGTTCACAAGTCTGTCCTCGTTGACGTGTTGTGATGCGTATGATGTGAATCGCCCCGGTTTTCCCGGAGGGTATTTAGTTTGGGTCATGCCACCATGGCCGACCCTTCACTTTGCTCATAATACTGCTTTTCATATTCAACTGGTGATATATTTCTGATCGGTTTTAACATCAATGCGGGGTCAGGTCTTTCCACATCACATCACTCAAATCGTTTTATTATCCGACTAACAATCGTGTAATACTTGTCGAAGTATTCGCCGATTTGCTTCATCGTGTACCCGCCCAACAAATAGACCTCTTCGATAGCGATGTTTTCATCTTCATATTTATTCCGCTTTAGCCGTACATTACAAATCGTGCTGCCGATACAGGCGTAACTGGATAAGCCAAATCGAGTCGCAATATCTGATAATGACTTCCCCCAAAGTCTTCATGGCATGATACCAGGCGTTGTTGAATTCTATTCTGTGTGGACGTGATATTTTCGGGATGGTAGTATTTTTGTTTACTTATTGCTAGATTTGACCCCTAGCCCTTTTGCGGATCTGGCAGATGAATAATTTCGAAACCGCATACAACGGCATCAAAAGTGTCATCAGAAAAAGGTAAGGATTGGGCGTTTCCCTCGTAAATCTCTGCGTCTGGCGCTTTAGAGTTAGCAATATCGACGGCTGATGACGAAAAATCGATTCCAAAAGTTTTTGCTCCCCGTGCGAATGTTGCTCATGATCATGCCTCCTTAGTTATTTAATAATAAATTTCTTTCTACTCCGAATTGTGTTTTCTAGAATTGACACATAACAGCTTAAATGGAATGGAACTTCCAGCATTCAACTACCGAATCCCCAATCCAGGTCTTTTTAACAAATACACAATCCCTTCCCAATTTCAACTCATGAATTTCAAAATTCACCAACAGGTTCAATAACTTATCATGTATGATTTTAATATCATTGGAGATTCCAGTATAAGTGCTTGCTGTTGTCGCAGAATCAGGTCTTTCAATTATGATTCTGTACAGTACCACCTGGGCAATAATACAAAATTCAAATACCCCAGCCCAATTCAGCCAGAGTTAACCCAACATATCGATCATAGCCACTCGCCGTATACAACTTTATATGTCAAAATAATTTTATTTTCTGGATCGACTTGTACACCCTTCGACTCTTACTCATAACTGGCCTGGTTGCCGGCCTGGTTCAATCCTCGGCAATGTCTGCTGAAAACTGGGGTTTGTGTCGTATTCCTGCTTTTCAGTTTCTTGCCGACGAACCGACAACAACGGCAACCGAATTAGAAGCCGATAGTCTAGCTCGTAGCGAGGCAAATATTCTGCGTTTCTACGGTCAGGCTACATTGAAAAAAGAAAACCAGCGCGTTCAGGCACGGGAGATTTTGTTTAACGAGAACACTGAACAATTCAGGGCCAGTGGTAATGTGGTGCTTACGACACAGAACCTGCGCCTGACAGCCGATAACATGTCTTTCGATCAGATAAATGATCGTGGAGAACTCTCCAATACCTTTTTCCAGCTAAGTGAACGACATGGCAGTGGAAGCGCAGATAAAATAGAAATACTTGATGCCTCGCGCAGCCGTTTCGATAACATCCTCTACACAGCATGCGACACAGACGATCGTGACTGGCATTTTACTGGTGACGGGCTTGAAATAAACGACGAAAGCGGTATTGGCACAGCCCGGCACACAACCATCTATTTTCAGAATATACCGATATTCTATTTCCCCTATTTCCAGTTCCCGATAGATGATCGCAGAATGTCGGGTGTGCTGACACCGACATTAAATTTTTCAGATGATGATAACAGTCACCTTTCGGTACCGATATACTGGAATATCGCACCCAATTTCGATACAACATTCACTCCAGCCTGGTACAGTGAACGTGGCTTTTTATACAATAGTGAACATCGTTATCTGTTCCAGCACAACAAGGGTCAGGTAGATTATCTGTATATCGAGGACGACGTTGAAAATCAAAGCCGCTGGTTTAAAAAATGGCAGCATAGCAACAGTTATCCAATAAATAATATAAGCAGTAGTCTTTTGTTGCAGGAGGTATCAGACGATGACTTTCTCAGTGACTTCGACAGGCTTATACCCGGGTCTGACGAAATCAATCATCTTGATCGCCATTATCGAATTATCCATTCGGGCCAAAACTGGCAAAGCTCGTTATTATGGCAGGATTATCAAACAGTTGACTCTGCAATTTCGATAACAGGTCGACCTTATCAAAGACTGCCTCGCCTCAGGGTTAACAGTCGATTCAAGCGACAACAAAATGGCCTTCAGTTTAATATCAGGAATGAGCTGGTTAGATTTAAGCGCGAATCCAGTATCAATGGAAGTCGCGCTCACCTGACGCCAACCTTAAGCTGGGCAAGCAGCAACAGCTGGTATTTTTTCAAACCTCAAATTGAATATGCGTTAACCGATTATTCTCTCGACAACAATGATCCTGAGAGTAACTCAATTCAGCGCACTGTTCCGATTGCAAGCCTCGACAGCGGTTTATTTTTCGAACGCGTCACCGGTCCGGATAACCGATGGCTGCAGACACTGGAGCCCCGTTTATTTTTTGTAAATATACCTTTCGAGGAGCAAAGCGACATACCCGATTTCGATACTTCGCTTCTAACCCAGTCATACGCCAATTTTTTCAGGGCAAATCGATTTTCGGGCGCCGACCGGATTGGTGATACCCGACAGGTATCCTTAGGACTGGGTACACGAATTTACGACAATCGGAGCGGCGATCAATTATTTTATGCCCGTATGGCGCAAATCTTTTACGCAGAGGACCGCAAAGTCAGCCTCAGTGGAAACACCGATGAAGACGAACGTTCCAACATCATCGGGCAGATTTTTGTTAATCCTAACCCTTATCTTACGATAGCAAGTGAGCTGGTCTTTAACGAAAAGTCGGGTGAGTATCCAGAAAAGGACCTGTCCATCAACTGGGCGAAAGATGGAGCAGTCATCAATCTGGAATATCACTTTATTGATGATCGACTGGAGCAGTCCATACTGTCTTTCGTCTATCCAATGAACCAAAGCTGGACCCTGGTTGCAAAATATCACCAATCGCTATTATTTGATAAGCCTGTGGAAAATTTAATCGGACTTGGCTATGAATCCTGCTGCTGGGGCCTTAAAATACTCGCCAGTCAGGTGAGCGACGACGATTTCGAAGAAACCGACCAGGCACTGTTTTTTGAACTAACACTTAAAGGACTCACTCAGGCAGGAAAGGATATCGATACACGCCTAAGACGTGTAGTTCCGGGCTACAGGCCCCGTTTTTAGACAGCCTTCGTATTTTGATTACTGGAAACACTCTAATTTTGACACTATGAATAAAATCTCTTTTTTCGCGACAATCGCACTAGTATTGGCGAGTTCAGTGACGTCTGCAGCAACTCTCATCGACAAAGTTATCGCCATAGTCGAAGAAGACGTGATAACCGAACGCGAGCTGGAAGCCCGAAAACAACTCATACGAGTGGAATTAACTCAGGCAAAACGCAATTTACCCGACGATGCAACTCTGCATCGACAGGTGCTCGAGACCATGATCAGAGATTCAATCCTGTTACAGGAGGCCAGGAGCCGAGGGTTAAAAATAACCGAAGGCCAGCTAAACCAGGCCATGCAGAAAATATCCCGCGATAACAATATGAACCTGACTGAGTTTCGCAAAGTACTGATCGCAAAGGATATAGATTATGAAAAATACCGAGAGACCTTACGAAAGGAACTAATTGTCTCTTCATTACAGCGTCAATATACCGCTCGTACGGCTTCCGTGAGCGAGCAGGAAGTCGACGAATTTCTACGCCGTACTGACGATGACAGTACCGAATACGAGTATAAGCTGGCGCATATTCTTATTTCCTTACCCGATGCGGCATCACCGGAGCAGGTCAGCAAAGCGCAGGACAAGGCTTCAGGGATTCTCAGCAGATTGAATCAGGGTGCTAATTTCGAAAAACTCGCTAACGAAAACTCTGGCGGCTCTAATGCTTTACGGGGTGGAGATCTGGGATGGAGAAACAAGGCAGAAATTCCAAGCCTGTTTACCGACGCTGTACTTCCTATGAAACCCGGAGAGTATGCAGGTCCATTTCGTAGTGCGAGTGGCTATCACATCGTCTTTCTAGCCGACCGGAAAAATGCACAACAGGTACTAACCCAGCAAATTCGGAGTCGTCATATTCTATTACGCCCGAATGAAATTCTCAGTGAAGAAGATGCCAAACTTAGGTTAATTGAACTTCGACAACGTATTCTCGAAGGTGAGGAATTCGACAGGCTGGCCAACCTCTATTCGGTAGATTATGGCAGTGGTGCCGAAGGTGGCGACATTGGCTGGATGGGGGAGGGAGATACAGCAAAAGAATATGCGCAAACTGTAGCGCTGCTCGAAATTGGAAAAATCAGCCAACCGTTCAGGTCACAGTTTGGCTGGCATATTGTCGAAGTAACAGGCCGCAGAACCATTGATGAGACAAGCGAGAGTAAGCGTGAGAAAATTTATTCACAATTGTTACGTCAAAAACAACGCGAGGTATTTAATGTCTGGCAAAATCGACTGAGAGACGAGGCTTACATCGTTATTCCGGATGCCTGATAACAGCTTCAGGCCCTGTATTGCAATAACGTCGGGTGAGCCTGCAGGTGTCGGGCCCGATATCCTGGCAAAGTTAAGACCAGCACAGTTTGCGGCCAGATTGATCATAGTTGGCGATAGCGACTTAATTGAATCGCGCAGTGGCTTACCGACTAAACCGTATCAACAGAATTTAACCGACAATGACGACTCGTATTTTGAAGTTTTACATCTGCCTCTAAATAACAGCTGCGTCGCCGGCAAGCTCGACGCTTCAAATGCTACCTATGTGTTGCAAATGCTCGAACGCTGTTGCAAAGGCTGTCTCTCCGGTGAGTTTGACGCCATGGTTACCGGCCCGATTCAAAAAGATATTATTAATCAATCCGGTGTAAAATTTAGCGGTCATACCGAATTTCTTGCCGAGCTATGTCTGGTAGAAAAACCGGTCATGCTTTTAATGACAGACGAACTCCGAGTAGCACTGGCCACTACCCACCTGCCATTGCGTGATGTTGCAGATGCAATAAATACCGGTTTAATTATCAAAATTGCCGGAATTATTGATACAGATCTACGCCTACGCTTTGGTTTCAAGCAACCGCATATAAAAATTTGCGGACTTAACCCTCATGCCGGCGAAAACGGTTACATCGGACGCGAAGAAATCGAAGTCATCTCACCCGCCATCCAGATACTGAAACAAAACGGTCTTAAGGTGAGTGGCCCTTATCCTGCCGACACAGTTTTTACCCCGCGAGGTCTGATCGATGCAGATGTGGTACTGGCGATGTATCACGATCAGGGCTTGCCGGTATTAAAACATGCAGGATTTCATCACGCGATCAATACCACCCTCGGCCTGCCAATTATCCGCACATCGGTTGATCATGGTACGGCGCTGACACTTGCTGGCAGTAACCAGGCTGATGCGGGGAGCCTGTTCGCTGCGATTAGCTCGGCAATTTTTCAATCCTCATGTAAGCAACGGTATGCATCAGGCACGTAAACGGTTCGGCCAAAAGGCTTCCCCTGAGTGAATTTCCTACGAAAATCACGGAATTAGAGGCGGATTAGAGCTGCCTTTTGCCAGTTTTGATGACAGTTATTACATACTAGAAACACTATGAACCTGACATTCAATTAGCCTGTCAAATAGGCAGTGAAATCGACTAACCAGCCGTTCCTGTCAGTGTGGGGAATTGGCTCTTCACGACCCTTTGCTGTTATTCATGTTTAAATTAAGTTTCGTGTCCCCAGAATTACCCTGTCTTGTTGTGCCTGCGGTTATAGGCTTGAGTGAATACGCCATTTAACTGGCGCATGCCTTTGCTGAGATTTGCATCAGGTGTCTGCACTAGTAGGTGATAATGATTATCCATCAAGCAATACGCAAAGCATGACCAGTTAAAACGATCGATGACTGACGCCAGAATATTGAGAAACGCGAAACGATCAGTATCATCTTCGTAGATATCCTCCCGTCTATCACCCCGCGATGTAACGTGATAGAGCGCATCCTGGAATTCTAATCGTAGTGGTCTGGACATTGGGGGAGAATAACATTTGTTTAGGCTAAATTATAGACCTGACCCTTGATTTCGACCCTTGATTTCCTAGGTTTCGTACAAAATTAAACACAAACCTCGCATCATTATCATGCAAATAGGCATCGGAATATTCAATCCCTCCGATGCTGCCCGAACCATTAATTAGTGGCTCCTTTATCTTGATTTCATCGATAGAAAGCAGGCGGGGAATTC
>JAAEOZ010000359.1 GCA_024222685.1 Gammaproteobacteria bacterium
ATTCGCCCGGTTAGCGAGCATGTCGGGCACCTGAAAGGCTTCACCCGATTCTGTGTATTATCCATTTGAAAAACAGCTCTACCTGCCAACGATACCGATAGAGTTCGGTGATTGTTAACGCAGGTAAGTTGAAGTTGTTGGTCAGAAACACGAACGGTTTGTTGGTTTTTGCATCGTAGTCCGGTGCTTTTGTCCACTGGATGCGAATAAATTCTGCGAAACTGTAGATTGGACTTGGCCCGGATGACGAAAAAAGCCAATGCCAGGTTTAATTGATATAACCGATCGAAGTCCAGATAACCTCGATCCATCACATAGAAGGCGCCTGGCTCTGGTAGCAGAATGTCGAGTACATTGACATCGTGTAACTTGCCATCGGAAATATGGATAAACGTCGGTATATTGCCGCGTAAGTCGAGTAATGCAGTTTGATGGCAGCTTTGGCTCGTCGAAAATGCGCCCATGGGAAAACCGAGAGACACAGATCGATTGTTAGCTTTAAACTGCTGTATGGGCTTAAAGCATGATCTTCATGGTCAAGGCGTTTCAGGTCGGTGACAGGTGTAAATCTCATGTTTTTACATTGATTACAATGGGTTATATGATTTGATGACTCTTTTTTCCAGACACTAGTGAAATTACATATTGCGCCGATACTGTCCGCCGACCTCAAATAGCGCATTGCTGATTTCACCGAGCGAACAATAGCGCACCGCGTTCACGAGTTCTGAAAAAATATTATTATTGTTAATGGCTGCATGGCGAACACGTTCGAGTGCAGTTGACGATAAATCGGCATGACTCGACTGAAATTCGCGTAAGCGTTTTATCTGACTTTGCTTTTCATCTTCGGTAGATCGTGCCAGTTCGATTTCGTATTCTTCCTTGCCTTTTGGGTTAAGGAAGGTATTGACGCCGATAATAGGTAAAGATCCATCGTGTTTACGATGTTCGTAAAGCATGGACTCGTCCTGGATCTTACCGCGTTGATAACCAGTTTCCATCGCACCGAGTACGCCACCACGCTCGGATATCCGTTCGAATTCCTGTAATACTGCTTCTTCTACGAGGTCGGTGAGCTGCTCGATAATGAATGAACCCTGATTCGGATTTTCATTCTTACTCAGGCCCCATTCATTGTTAATGATTAGCTGAATGGCTAGCGCACGGCGTACTGAGTCACCGGTCGGTGTGGTGATGGCCTCGTCGAATGCATTGGTATGCAGGCTATTGCAGTTGTCGTAGATCGCAATTAACGCCTGTAGCGTAGTGCGAATATCGTTGAAATCCATTTCCTGTGCATGCAATGACCGACCTGAGGTCTGAATGTGGTATTTTAATTTCTGGCTACGCTCGTTGGCAGCGTATTTGTCGCGCATCGTGATTGCCCAGATGCGTCGCGCCACGCGGCCCATGACGGTGTATTCCGGGTCCATGCCATTGCTGAAAAAGAATGATAGATTTGCTGCGAAATCGTCTATATGCATACCGCGCGCAAGATAGGTTTCGACATAAGTAAATCCATTCGCCAGCGTGAATGCGAGTTGAGAAATCGGGTTCGCGCCAGCCTCGGCTATATGGTAACCAGATATCGATACTGAATAAAAATTACGAATATGGTGGTCGACAAAATACTGCTGAATATCGCCCATCATCTTCAATGCAAACTCGGTCGAAAAGATGCAGGTATTCTGCCCCTGGTCTTCCTTGAGGATATCAGCCTGAACTGTGCCGCGAATATTTTCCAGCGCCCATGTGCTGATCTTTTCGATTTCCTGATCGGTTGGTGCGCG
>JAAEOZ010000360.1 GCA_024222685.1 Gammaproteobacteria bacterium
CGCTCCCCTGCAGAAACAGGTCGTAGCCCTCCAGGCTGGTTGTAGGTTTCGCCTGCGCCTCGATAAGACCCGGGGTCTGTAGCTTCGACTCCAATACTGTTATGACCTGCCGAGTAATTTGATCCTGCAAGTCAAAAACCTGGTCAGAAAAGCCATCAAATCGATCCGCCCAAAGATGGTGGCCGGTATTGGCATCGACCAACTGTGCATTAATACGGATTTTGTCATTTTCCCGGCGAACACTTCCCTCAATAATTAAACCTGCGTTCAAGGCCTGGGCGATTTGGCGGATATCATCCGATTTGTCGCGGTATGCATATGATGACGAGCGTGAAATCACCAGCAATCCCGGTATTTTTGATAACTCGGTTATCAAGTCGTCGCTCATACCGTCCGCAAAATAATCCTGCGCTGGGTCATGGTTCAAATTCTCGAAAGGTAGTACCGCGATCGATTTCTCGGCAAACATACCGGTATCGGGGAAAATGCCGTCGTTTTCGTCAAGTTCCGAAAAGTATACGAACCATGAAATCGCTCCTATCAGTACGAAACCAATTATCACCATAAAAATGGCGATCGGTCTTTTCGTCGAGCCGATCGCTACGGCAGTGGCTGTCGTTTCGAGCTGAGTTTCATTATCCTGGGAGGCGTGATTTACTGGTGCGATCAGCCGATACCCTATCTTTGGTAAAGTCTCGATAATTCTGGGATTCTGTCGGTCATCTTCAAATGCCCGGCGCAGTTTATTAATCGCGTTATTTAATGCTTCGTCGCCGACAACGCTGTTCGGCCATACGGCCTCCATCAGTTCCTCCCGGCTTGCGGGTGTGCCTGGATTCCTCACCAGGTACAAAAGTAACTGCGCCACCCTGGGTTCCAGCCTAACTTGCTTTTCGCCGCGCTCTAATTGATGCAGGTCGGTGTAAAAACACCAGTCCGCGATCTGATATTTCTTAATCGTGGTGTCTGGGTCTGTTGGAGATTGCATACTGGATAATTGGGCTAAATTACTGAAATGATTAAAGATATTTTTTCGTTATAAAAGCATGAGATATAGGTAAGTTAATCTTCAGGTATTTACCGATAGCATTGCATACAACTCTACCTGATTGAAATCGAAACGCCAAAACAGATTCAGGAGAGTTACCATGAAATTCTTACGAAATGCCAAAACCCGCTCCATCCGGACCGTACGCCTCGCCAAAATGCTGTTATCAGGCATTTTATTAACCGCTTTCAGTGCCTCGCACGCGTATGATCAATATCAGTATGAGGTGCTGCTAAATCCTTCCCAAGATATGCTTCGCGCCGAAGATAAGGGCAGGATCATGATCTACGATGGGCTTGAAAACGAAACCGTCGAGCTAGCTATGACCAGTCAATTCAACCGAATCGAAAATATGATGTTTGTTCGCACTCGTTATATACAGCCAGACGGCGACATTGAAGTCGAAGAGGATGGATGTGATTAGGTTATAAAAGACTCTGCGCTTTATCGATAAAAGTGTGAGTCGCAACTATGTTCGACATAGCAAGTTTAATCAGCGTAAATTTCCTGGTTGGCTCGCTTATCGCCTCTGATTCATCGAGTTTGAGCGTCTGTTTTCTCCAATATAGATACTCACACCCGTTCTCGACCATACTGGTAAAGCTGTCAGGTATCTGTCAGCGAGAGCGGGACATGCACCCGCTGACTACGAATAGGTTTCTCCAAACATACGATGTTCACTCCTTTGGATTCGAGTCGGCAGGTGCGCTTGAGATCGATAACGAATACTCAGGGCTCGCCGTAGCACCGGCTCACCTATATTGGCTTCGAAGATCTCAGGCTGCATGCCCCACCCA
>JAAEOZ010000361.1 GCA_024222685.1 Gammaproteobacteria bacterium
CTACAGGCCTCCATACCAATCAGGCAGGGTTTTAAACGGGCAAAATAACTCGGTACCTGATGGCGCTTTAACTGTTTTCGAATCACCACTTTTCCTGATTCATCAATACCATGTACCTGAAAGACATTCTTGGCTAAATCCAGACCAATGACGCTGACTGCTTTTGTGTTACTCTTTTTCATGGATACCGTCCTCTCGTTTAGTTGAAATATCAAATACAACTATGGCACATTGCGATGCCGATTAGAGTGGGCGGTGTCCATATCATCTGATTAACTCGTCATTGCGAGGAGTGCTAGCGACGTGGCAATCTTTAAGTTACTGAAATATCTCAGAAAGATTGCCGCGCTAGGCTCGCAATGACAGTAATTTACTAGTTAATCAGAGGTTCCCTAAGACCAGACTTTAGCGTGAATGTGACTAAACTTCTCAGGCGACTGAAGACGATAGAAGTGGCGTAGTTCAGACTTCGCCAACTGGTGATCGTCGATCAATTGCTGTCGGAGCGCGTGGCAATAACGTGACGCATAGTTATTGGCGGATCGATAACGCTCAAGCTGCTCGTCGTCGAGGTCATTGTGGAAACTGACACCCTCGAACAGTCGACTGTGCAAACTGGCCATCAGTTCGCTATTAGATTGTTCCATGGCAAGAAACATAGTACTGACAAACTTGTCTATCTCAGCCTGTAGCTCCAACTCAAGGAAGGTAACTGTGCGATCCTGCGAAGCTTTCCATGCAACACAATTAAAATGGCTAATACCCTCAATGACCTTCCACCAGTCGTCGAGCAATTCCGAGCCAAGACAGGCCATTGGACCAGCAGCTTCAAGACGGGTGAGCATTTCGCCATCGAGAAATAGCGACAATTCCAGGCCCTCATCATCCTGCGCGACCAGCAGACTCTCATCCGTGTCTTCAAGCAGTACATTCTTGCCCAGGTAATTTGCCAGTTGCCGATCGGTGATCAGATAATCGCGTACGTCGTGGGCGCGATCTACCTGGTAGATATCGGTCAATTGCTGTTGTAGTTGTAGCAGCATCAGTGCCGATATTTACTGGCTTGTGAGATCGGCACCACGCCTTGTTTGCGTAA
>JAAEOZ010000362.1 GCA_024222685.1 Gammaproteobacteria bacterium
CTGCAAATAAGCTCGTTGTCGTCAGTATCAATTTCACGGGCGTCTGGTTGCCCTGAATCAATGTCAGGGTACTGGCAAATTCATCTAAGCCGTTTTTGACTACCTGAAATAGCATTTCACCGGCACGAGTAAGCGCGATGGGTCTTGGTCGCCTGTGAAACAATCGACTTTTACAAAAGTCTTCAAGCATTTTGATCTGATGACTTATGGCTGATGGTGACACGTGGAGTTCATCTGCAGCTTGTTTGAAGCTGAGGTGTCTGGCCGACGCCTCAAAAGCCTTCAGTTGAATGAGCGGGGGTAGGTTCCTCATAAGCCCATTGTAGATGAACACAATTCACCTACAAGTTCTAAATAATGATTTTGACGGCTCTCGCTGACACTCGTAACATCACGAATCAGGTACAACGAGCATAAAATTATGGGATCAAATAACGTGAGGAAGACGCAATGAGTAGTAATCCTAGTAAGATCACAGGAGGCTGTCATTGCGGTGCTATTCGCTATGAGGCGACCGAGCCACCTAAACAAACTGGAACCTGTCATTGTCGCACCTGTAAAAAATCGACCGGCAGCGCATTCATGGTCATAGCAGGATTTTCCCTAAACGTGTTTCGCTTCACCAAAGGTGAACCCAAGCGTTATCGATCCGCCCCAATTATGGAAAAAGGCTTCTGTTCTAATTGTGGTAGCTTGCTGTATGACAGATATCTGGTCCGGGTAAGAGAGGTTACCTCACCTGACGTGATATGGGTCCAGCTGGGTACACTCGATAATCCCGAGCCTTACACGATTGATTTCCATTACAGCGTCGAAACCCAGCTACCCTGGGTTCACTTCGATGACGATGCTCGCCGAATGCGATGCGATGAAGACCCCGAAATGGCGGCAGCATTCGAGGCGGCAGAAACGGGTGTTGATTATTCAGCCTTGCAAGAGATTGAATTGGCTATCGACCGAGGTAGAGTTTAATGGCAGACAGAAACATACCAATCACAGGAGGTTGTCATTGCGGAGCAATTCGCTACGAGGCGAGCTCACCTCCAACTACTGGTGGACTATGCCACTGCCGCGATTGCCAAAGATCTACAGGTAGTGCATTTGAAGCGCTCGCGATGTTTCCCCAAGACGAATTCGTTTTCATCAAGGGCAAACCGAAGCTCTATCGACCATCTGCCATTATGGAAAAATATTTTTGCCCTAATTGTGGGAGCCAGTTGACGGATCGATACCTCGTTCCGGTTTCGACGGAGTTACATCCAAACATGGTGTGGGTTCATATTGGCACGCTCGATGATCCCGAGATTGCACCTATTGAGGATCACTACGGCGTAGAAAGCCAGCTATCGTGGGTCAAGTTCGATGATGGCCTACCTCGCGTACGTTGCGATGAAGACCCGGAGTTGGCGGCAGCGTTTGCGTCATCCGAAGCGGGTGAGGAATGAGCCATTACATTTCAGTAGAGCAACTTTTCGAATTATTTCGGCATGATTGGGATAAGGAGATTCAATAACCAGGGGATTGAATGCATGAAACATAGCGTTTGCATCTCACTCTTCCAATAACCAGCAAAGGGGAACGTCATGAAAAGATTAATCACTATCATCGTACTTGGGATTCTGTTGCCAACTATATTACTAGCAGGTGAACCTCGTACCCACATCGATGAAACCATGGTTAAGTTTGTAGCCGCCTTCAATGCTGGGGATGGCGCAACCGTTGCCAGCTTCTACAGTGAAGATGCCGCTCTTTTCCCACCCGGGGCGGAGCGTATCGATGGCCGTTCTGCCATTCAAACTTTCTGGCAAGGCGGCATCGATTCTGGAATGAAGATCGATAAACTTCATTCCGTCGAAGTCGATTCCGGGGGTGATTTCGCGGGAGAGGTCGGCGTCTTTGTTCTAAGCGTTCCCGGTGACAGTGGTGTGACCAAAGTCGCTGGAAAGTACATTGTTACCTGGAAGCGCAGCGGCCATACTTGGCAACTCCATCGCGACATCTGGAACAAGAACTGAGAGCAGAAAAGCGAGGGCGGTTTCGATTCTGAATGTCTGCTCCTGGCCGATACTGTTGAAAAACTCGGTTATTAACTGGTAGATTCCCTCATCCGAAATGACGGCGACGATTGGATCACTTCGGTTATCCACGTTTTCGTGGATTTTGTTCTGGTTTAGTGGTTTTTGATCGGTATTAGCATAAAACAGGCGCACCTATCCGGTAATCAGGCGGTTTATATCGTTGTTGAGCTAGCTTCTTCAGGTTCTGCACAGTGGCTGCCAGTAAAAACTCGTCATGCGCTCCAGTGATACCGCGTAACCGTAACCGGTCAAAGTTCATGACTCGCTTGAGATGGGCAAACAGCACCTCAACTTTTTTTCTGTCCTTTCTCGATTGCAGATATTCCTGGGTCTCGCAAATGTCTCTGGCAACATCACGAGATGACTCATAGATACTGCGAGTGATTTTTCTGAACGTTGAATTGGGACAGCATCGGGGCTTGAGTTCGCAGGTTTTACAATCGTGCTGACTTGATCGATAAATAATCGTGTTTGCGTTCGTCACTGGTGATCGCGGCTTTTTGAACTGTCGTCTTCTGGCTTGCAGTTGATGAC
>JAAEOZ010000363.1 GCA_024222685.1 Gammaproteobacteria bacterium
TCTAGGCCAGGTCGCTCTCCGGGATTAATTCAAAACCAATCGGTATCTCGGCAATCTCCCTGTCAATCACGATGTGTTGCCGCTCCAGGTCCCGGTTTCGACTGTGCAAGGTTTTTGTCAGCGTGTCTAAACGACGGTTCTCGTTTACCAGTTTTTTTATTAACTCTCGCTGTTCTCGCGTGAGCGCCAGCAAACGCTCGACCTGATTGTTCATCGCTGCTCTCCGTATCGTTATAATCGTTTTTTACAAATGTTACATAGAGTATTAACTTTGTTCAACTAGCGCCTGCTTTTTTCCAGGTCAGCAGACAGCAGAGGCAGGTGTTAACATTCGGATCAATCGATAGATCATTCCGTAAACCTTCCATTACTTTTTCTGGTCACTGTGGGGATAAAACAATGGGTCGGGCGATAATCTGCAAAATAAAGCCCGCCATCCTTAGCGGGCATACTGCATTAATTCTCGGAGCAGCATCGAAACAGATTATCCGTTTATCGGCTAGCAAGCAGTGACGGGGTTCACAGACATCTAAATTGCACCAGGTTGGGACTTCATTGAATACCTGTTTAGCGACTAGACGACCTGCCTCTGCAGCGGGCTCCTAATTTAGAGAGTTCAACGACAGAGGACAGTCAGGGATGGACTGACGAGCGTTAGCCTGCATATTGCATCAGTATCCCGGATGCTGACGCCGGACAAATGCGGCTGAACGCCGGACTGGACCTCAATCCATAGCTCTAGCTATGGATTGAGGGAA
>JAAEOZ010000364.1 GCA_024222685.1 Gammaproteobacteria bacterium
GTCGTCATCGATGATAAGACTGAAATTGTCGAACGACAATTGCACGAAGATGCCACAGAGATTCTAACAAACCACGAAGCTACAGAAGTTATAACAAACCACGATGCTACCGAAGTTCTAACAAACCACAATGCCACGGAAGTTCTAGCAGACGAAGACGCCACTGAAATCTATGACCGGATTGACAGTAAGGTAAAGCAGGAAGATATCCAGTCACAGGATGATGCGAGAGCCTTCGTTGAAACCGTAGAAATAGAAGCCGAAAAGAATACTCGCGATGATACAGTCGTCAATAGTGGAAGTCAGGTAGAGTTGACAGACAAAGTGGTCGTGGATTCATCGCAGCCTGGTGAAAAAGATGACACAGTAAGGTCAGACTTCAAGCTGGATCAAGCTTCTTCAGTTTTATCCAACAGTGATGTTTCAGATTTTATGGATGGTTCATCAGACGATCCAGCCTATGAATCGAAAGAAGACGGGTATATTGATGAGGACAATTCGAATTCAGACCTTTCCTTGCAACTCCTCAGAGAACTGGACGATACCACCCAGAATTCGAAAGATGATACCGTCATTGGTAGTAGTGCACATTTAGAAGGACTAGCTGACTATACAGATTCAGAAAGTCAAAGACTGGCGAATGATGAATCCGCCACCAGAAATTCGACCATAACTGCCGACCAGGGTGAGTCTATAACTGGCGGGGTAGAGCTGGAATCACTCCGCCATGAACACACCGTCATGCGACCGGATGCCACTTCCACACATACCTACGCACCGGATAACTATGATCGGACCCTGATGCGGCCGCCGAGTGACGACGCATCAAAGATTTTCGCTGGTATGAAAGCGGATGACGATGTTTTGATGACTCCGGACTACGCCAAGCGCGTGTTCCTTAGTAAGTCTTCTGCTAATCGTCTTCAACACTATAAAATATACCTTGGTATTGCCGTAAGCGTGTTACTGACGATTGCTATTTATTCCATGGTTGAATTACTCGACGAGTACAATCGAATTGACACCGCGATATTGCCATTAAAGCGCGATCCACTACCCGGAATCATCCAGAAAAGCCCCGAACAGAATGAAACTGATTTATTTGCAAACACTGTTCAACCTGATGTTGATACACAGACATTAAAGCTGGTCGAAAACGCACAAACGACAGTAGTTGATGAACAGATAAACCAGGCGGAGGCATCTGATTCTTCGGAGTCTTCGGACGAAAAAGCTGTGAGCGAAAACCAGCAGCTTCAGAAAAATCCGGATAAACCGGTAACGAATGAATCCGAACAAACAGTCCGTCAGGTAGCAACCAGAGTTGAGCTGGATAAGAAACCAGTTAAAAACATCGGAGCAACTGCCAAAGTCAAAAATACTAACGCCGAATCCTCGGGTAGTTTACAGATAAGTAGCTCAAACCGGTTAAGCAAAATCGATCAATGGCTGGCTGATGCTTTCGCGGCCTATCAACGTGGTGATGACAAAACTGCTTTGCAAAACTATTCCAGAGTCCTTGAGGAAGATCCATCAAATCGCAACGCCTTACTCGCTCGTGCTGCGATAAAGGTACAAAATGGTAATGCTAAATCTGCAATTACAGATTATCAGGCACTAATACTCGCTAATCCTAAGGATTCTCTGGCGATGTCATCGCTTATTTCCATAGCCCGTACCACGCCCCAGCAATCAGAATCTCAGTTGAAATTAATGATCCGTGACGAGCCCGATTCACCGCATCTAAATTTTGTACTGGCCAATGTTTATGGTGCTCAAAATCGGTGGCAGGAAGCGCAAAGTCTGTATTTCAGGGCTTTGCAGAATAAACCCGAAGACCCCAATTATGCTTACAATCTGGCCGTCAGTCTTGAGCACATTTCCAAGCCCAAAGTTGCGATTACCTATTATGAAAAAGCAATTGCAAATATCAGAAATGGACTTGCAACATTTGATAAGGATCTGGTCGATAACCGTATAGAAATGTTGAAACAGCTATGAATGCGGTGAGTAAACCAAAGCGTCTGGGCGAGATACTGATTGATGAAGGTGTTATCACACACGATCAGTTAAATATTGCTCTTACCGAACAGAAAAAAGTCCAGGAGCCGCTCGGCAAGTTACTGGTTGGTCTCGGTTTCGCTACCGAAGCCATCATGCGTTCTGCGCTGGGTGAGGCACTGGAACAGGATAGCGTCGACCTGTCACGTGTAGTACCCGATCCCGATGCAATAAAAATGATTAACTCGGATACAGCACGGAAACATAAAGTTATTCCTCTGACCTACGATGCTGTTAGAGGCACGCTGACGATTGCTATGTCAGATACCTTCAATCT
Organism: Gammaproteobacteria bacterium; assembly: GCA_024222685.1. Taxonomy (GTDB): domain Bacteria; phylum Pseudomonadota; class Gammaproteobacteria. The sequence continues at coordinate 2,339 of JAAEOZ010000364.1, forward strand.
GTTTTCGCTGGATCGAATTCGAATCCAGATTGGCCAGCATATTGAATTAAATCCGGTACTCGCGGGTGAGGCGGAGATTTCAAATGCAATCGATCAGTTTTATGGTTATGAATTATCTATTGACGGTATCCTGCGCGAAATAGAAACCGGCGAGACGGATTACACCAATTATCAGGGAGACATCGAGGAATATAGTCAACCATTAGTGCGGCTGGTAGATGTCATGCTTTCCGATGCGGTTAAGCGCGGAGCGTCGGATTTGCACTTTGAACCCGAGGAAAGTTTTTTACGCATACGTTACCGCATAGATGGTGTTCTACGTCAGATTCGTAGTTTGCACAAGACTTACTGGGCTGCTATCGCGGTTCGGCTCAAGGTTATGGCGGATATGAATATTGCTGAAACCAGATCGCCGCAGGACGGACGTATATCGCGAACTATTATTGGCCGTCAAATAGACTTCCGCGTTGCATCGCAGCCGACAATCCACGGTGAAAATATTGTTCTTCGTGTATTAGATCGAGAAAAAGGGGTTATTCCGCTCGAAGGACTCGAGTTACCAGCAGAATCATTACGTACCTTAAAA
>JAAEOZ010000365.1 GCA_024222685.1 Gammaproteobacteria bacterium
CCTCCGCCACGCGTAATGGTGCCTCCTCGGCCGTGAAACATACGACATTCAACGTTGTATCGTCTGGTGATTTGAATGACTTTAAGCTGGGCCTGGTATAGCCCCCACGCTGCAGACATTATGCCGCCATCTTTACAGGAATCGGAATAACCCAGCATGACTTCCTGAGTACCACCGGTATTTGACAGCAAGGTATGATAAACAGGATTTTGTAACAATGTATCCAGGACTTCGTCGATATGATTGAGGTCGTCGATGGTCTCAAAAAGCGGACCGATTTCGAGAGTGCAGAAAAACTCATCATCGCGTTTCCCTGCGAGACCGGCGAGAAAACCCAGATACATGACTTCCATGATGTGGCTGGCTGTATGCGTCATTGAAATAATATAACTGCCGATACAGCGTGAACTGATTTTCTTACGCATTTCGAAAATGGTGTGAAAGACTTCCAGGGTTTGACGGGTATCGTCGGAAAGTCCGTTTAGATCAATATCCGGTAACAGGTTTTTGTCAATCTGATCCGCCAGAAATGCCAGTCGCTGTCGCTCGTCAAGACTGTTGTAATCGATTAGACCGCAGAGTTTGGTAATTTCACTTACAGCCATTGTATGTCTTGTCGACTCCTGCCGGATATCTAATGAGACCATGTGAAAACCAAAGGTTTCGGCAATGCGGATGGCGTCGCGTAAATCACCATTAGCTACTGCGTAGTCACCATGGCTGATAAGTGAATCGCGTATTGAATAAAGGTCGTCGAGGAAGTCCTTTTCACTGTCATAGGCGTGTTCACTATCAGGAGTATCCATACCGCGTAGTTGATTTCGCATCACCGCGAGATTTTTCTTCAGACGATAATGCATGTGGTACAGCTTGCGACGGTATACTTCATCTTCAAATTGATCGCGTTTTTCGTCGAAGGCTTTAACACCCATCGCCTCATCCTTTGCCAGGCCAGCCACAAATGCCTCGGTTGGGGTAAACCAACGTGTAGACAGAGTGAGTACCTGAGTAAGTTTATGGATCAAACGTACGTGCTCGCTCAATATTTCGATTGATTGCATTCTTAGAGCGGATCGGGTGACGTCAGCAGTAACAAACGGGTTACCGTCCCGATCACCTCCAATCCATGATCCAAATTCGATAAAGCTGGGTACTTTTACCACCGGATTGCCGATGTCATCCTCGCCAAAAGTATGAATAAGAGCACGTTCCAGATGTCGGTAATCAAGTTTGACGGCTTCAAACAGGCTACGCTGAAAATAATGTAGTCCAAGTTTGATTTCGTCTTCAACACTGGGTTTGATGCTGCGAACTTCGTTGGTTAGCCAAAGAACCTCGATCTGAGATTGCAGCGCATCGACCAGGTCGTCGCGCTCAAACGGGCTTAAACGCGGGTCGGTGAGCTGATCGATAATGGTGAACACAGTGCGTTGAAGTTCCATAATGGTACGGCGTTTCGATTCAGTCGGGTGCGCGGTGAAGACCGGTTTGTAAGACAAATGGGCGAATAGCTGTTGCAATTCGTCGGCACTGATATCCTGATCCTGAAATTCAAGCATGGTGTGATGAAAAGAACCAATCCAGGCGGCGTGCCCCTGTTGCTGCACCGAAGCTCGACGCTGGCGGTGCAGAAAGTCTTCCTCGGCGATATTGACGAGATTAAAATATATAGTGAAAGCTCGTATCACCTGATTCATCACGAAAGGCTCAAGCCCATCGATTAATTCCATCAGCGCTTTGCGTTGCGGTTCGCTATTACGATTTCGCAGTTGTATGAATCCGGTACGAAGGAATTCGACCGCGTGAAAAACCTCCGGACTTTCGTGCTTAAGCAGGACGTTTCCGACCAGCTTACCCAGCAGTTTTACTCTGGAACGAAGTTCTTTATCAGATTTTGCGTGAAAATCGATTGCCTGATGTGCCATCGGTTAGTCCTGGATTTTGCTCAATCGAGTATAACAAAGTGGCGTAGCTTAATTGTTGGAAAACCGATATATGTATTGCTTTTGGCGACACCATTAAATTGCTTTCATTAGGTTGATTGCTCAGGTATAAAATAGCCATGAATTTATATCATCCAGAATCGGTTTATTTAATGGACAGGGCTGCAGTTGAAAACGATGGCCTGCCCGAAATTGAATTGATGCAGCGTGCGGGTACACGAGTGTGGCGGGAAATAAATCAACGCTGGCCGGGATTATCGAGTATCACTGTATTAGCCGGTGCTGGAAATAATGGCGGTGATGCGTTTGTGGTAGCGATCCTGGCCAGACAACAATGTCTCGATGTACAGTTGATAGTCAAGGGCGAATTGACCAGGCAATCAAAGACTTCGACGCACTATCGTGAACTCTGGCAACAGGGTGGAGGAGATATTGAGGACTGGCAACAGCAGTCAATCAAGAGTGATCTGATTGTCGACGGGTTATTGGGCATTGGCTTGAAGCGGGACCTGGATGAAGACTGGCAATTGTTGATCAATGAAATTAACCAGTCGACTGCGCCGAAAGTGGCTATTGATATTCCATCAGGTTTAAATGCTCAAACTGGTGTGCCGCAACCGGTGGCGGTCGAAGCGGAAATGACAGTGACCTTTATTGGCCGAAAAGTAGGGCATGTGCTGGCCGATGGACCTGATTTTTGCGGTGAGTTGATCTTTGATGACCTCGGTATTTCATCAAAAACAGCAAATTGTCAAATTCCGGCGTTAAAAGTAATTAGTAAAACCAGCCTTATCCTGCCCGAAAAGCGTAAACGTAACTCGCACAAGAACAGCTACGGTCATGTACTGATTATCGGCGGTGACAGGGGAATGTCGGGTGCTGCCTCATTGGCTGGGCAGGCCGCTCTACGCAGTGGAGCCGGTATGGTCAGTGTGCTGGTACACCCGGAGTGTGTGAATAACCTGTCGACTTCCCCTGAGTTGATGGTACAGAGCTGGACCGAATTGGAAGACAAACTGGCGCAGGCCAGCGTGGTTGTTATCGGCCCCGGATTAGGTCAGGGCGATGCCGCAAAAGCCTGCTTAATAAAAGTATCAAAAACCAGGCTACCTTTGATTGTCGATGCCAGTGCGCTGACCTCAGACTTTCTGACTTCGATCACCAGTCAACAGGTCGTGATTACACCGCATCCCGGCGAAGCAGCGAAATTACTGTCTGTCACTACAAAACATGTTCAAACTGACCGCCTGGCAGCTAGCCAACAGCTTTGTGAGCTATACCCTTTTGTTTGCGTTTTAAAGGGTTCGGGAACGATTATTCAACAGAAAGGACAGCCAGCGGCGATCAATACCTGCGGTAATTCCGGTATGGCCAGTGCCGGTATGGGCGACGTTCTGGCTGGTATAATTGGTGCTTACATGGGGCAGCATCTGTCCGCTTTCGACGCCGCCAGAACAGGTGTTTATATACATGCCCGCTGCGCCGACAGGTTTACCGAACAAAACGATGAAACCGGTTTGATAGCCAGCGATATCATGCATTCAATTCCTGAGGTGGTAAAACAGGTTCGTGGCTGAGTTTGAACAGCTAATTATCGATGATGCCGCGATGCGCGCTTTCGGTGCCAGGCTTATGTCCTGTTGTCAACAGGGTGGTATTGTTTCCCTTAGAGGTAACCTGGGTACCGGCAAGACAACATTGGTACGTGGTGCGCTGGAGTCAATCGGTGTGACTAGCGGTGTACGCAGTCCGACTTATACTCTGATCGAGTTCTATCCCTTCGATTCGCTATCAATCGCACATTTTGACCTCTATCGCCTGGCCGAACCAGAGGAACTCGAATATCTGGGCTTTCGGGATTATCTCAACCCTGAAACTCTTTGTTTTATCGAATGGCCGGAACAAGCCGAAGGATTTCTGGATGGAGTCGACCTGGAAATTTTCCTCGATTATGATCCTGAGGGCAGGCGCCTGAAGTCAGTTGGATGTTCTGACTGGGGCAGGGGGGTTGTTGAGGCTTTAGATTAAATTTAGTTTGTGCTGATTAAAACGTCACAGGTGATATCGTCTGTGTCTAATTGATGTTTTTCGATAAATGTCGCCGCGAGGCGTTCTGCACATTCATCTGCAGTCAGAATACTATGCGACAATTCGAAGGTCACCAGGCTATGATTAGTGAAGTTTGATCGATTTTTTTCAACCACCTGAAGTGGTGTAATACTGTCAAATCGACCCTGTAGAAATAATGTAGGTATACCAACAAGATCCGAAGGTACCAATACAGGCGCAATTGAATTAATTCCCATTCGATCACAATATTTTGACCAGCTTCCGAAGTAGCGGGCTGATTTTCGGATATATCCTTCAGGGAGTTCCTCGATGAGGTTACTAATCTGTTGAAAATCGATAAATGGTTTGTCTTCAAAACAATAGTGGGCAGTAGCACTTACATCACCCCAGGTTCTATCAAGCATATATTCGATGTGATTCATAACATATGGCTTTATGCGTTCCTGATGGCGAGATTCGAGATCGCTGACAACCAAAGGCAGTTCCTGAAATAATTCAATGCTATAAAGACCCTCAAACAGTGCACTGATTAGGCGGTTACCGTTTAAACTAAATGAAATCACACCCTTGTTGTATGGATTGTTAAGAACCATGAAAACAGGTTGCTCAGTTAATTTATCGACCAATTTCCATATCCGGTTTTCCATATTAGTATCAGGATCAATACAGGCTGGATCGCTGTCACAATAATTAAATAGCTTACGATATGGCAATGTAGTTCTTTGAACAAAATCCTGGTGTGCCTTGTAGCTGGGGAAAGTTGCACTATCCAGTATCATCGACTCTACAGTTTCAGGGAACAACTCAGTAATCGTTTGTGCATAAGTACTTCCGTAGGAAACTCCCAGTAATACCCACTTATCGACCTTCGCAGCTTTCCGCATCGCGTTGATATCTTTAGCAATAGAGAAGCTGTTGTACTTTGATAAATCAATACCTTCCGCTAAAAACTCGTCAATGCACTTCAGATAATCCTTATCTACTAGCAGCATATTTTCCTGAAGCGATAAATTGAGATCGAAGCGAAGCAATTCGTTGTCAACAAATTCCCCGCAGGATAATAAGGGGCTGGATAATCCCGTTCCCCTCGGATCGATAAGGAATAAATCTCGACCAATATTTATAGACATGTCATCCAGTTGTCGCCAGAATTCATTCATTGTAGAAGTGCTGTCCAGGTACATGGGTGCGCCCGGCCCACCTGCCCCCAGATGTAATAGTGGTGCTTTATCTCTGGACTGAGATTTGCTACGAAACACGACCACAGGAAAGCTTATGTATCGGCCATCGAGTTTTTCATGGTTTTCGGGTACCTGCATTTGAAAACATTCTGAGGGTGGCCAGTTGTGACCCGCTGTAAACCAACATTCGGTAGGGATAAAACCACCTGGATCGGAAATACTGGCTAATTGGTAATCAGCAGCCGTATTATTCTTGATTGTGAAGTAAGTAAAAAAACAGGCACAGACTATAGCGCCTGCAAAGAGAGTATATTTCAACCAACGAATCCTTTGATCAAAGAGCCCAGTTTAAGTATTTAGCACCTGGCTTGAAATCTATAAAACAAAGGATCAGTAAATATCATATTCGTTATAGATGCCAACCTGATTATCATGGTCTACGGAAAAAACCCGGAATGAATCTTTCGGAGCTCCAGGAGTATCCATACCTGGTGTGCCCGAGGGCATAGCGGGTACTGTCAATAAACGAATATCAGATTTTTCCTTTAGCAATCGCTTGATGTCCTGTGCCGGTACGTGGCCTTCGATTGCAACACCATTCACCATTCCGGTATGGCAGGATGACGCCCGCTGGGGAATATTGAATTGCCTCTTGATCTGGTTGACATCGCTAACTTCGACATCGGTGACATTGAAATTGTGGTCTTTTAAATGGCTAATCCAGCCTTTGCAGCAACCACAGGTAGCACTTCGATAAACCGTAATGTCATATTGAGTCTCGGTTTTACCTTCAAGCCACAGGGGGTTTGCTGCCCAGAGTGGATTGAGTAAAAGAAGTATCAATACGCTTAAAAATTGAATTTTCATGAAAATATATACCTTAACGATAATACCGAAAAAATATGGCGGCAAAGTAGCAGAATTATTACTTACGATTGATTTCAATCATATCTGAATCCTGCTGATATGACGAGATGCTAATCTGATTCGGGCAACTGGGTGAACATGGTTCTGTTACAAATCCATTAAAATGCTCACAAAAATTTGAGATAATGTAAGTATCTCATTAATAAATATAGAAAAAGTGTTGATTTTGTGACTCGCTTTGACTATAAATAGTCTTCAGATAGAATGCATTACCACCTCAAACTAGGAAATATGGACAGATTATTCAAAGCTCGACGCATATTTCTAAAACGGCTAGCACGTTATGGCGCTGGCTTTGCTTTATTAACTGGGGCAAGAACGGGTCTGGCCCAGAGTAAGGCAGCACTAACCGGGATTCGAATTTCACAGGCTGATAACGACCACACACGTATTGTTTTCGACCTTTCAAAGAATATAGAACACAATATTTTTGCGCTTTCTGAACCGCATCGTATCGTTGTCGATCTAATCGAGACTCGAACCAGTTCAGCGCTCATTTCAGACAAAAAAAGCACCAGTTTATTAAAAGGCATTCGTTCGGCCGCGCGTGCCACAGGCGAGCTGCGCGTCGTCTTCGACCTAAAAGGCAAGGTTCGTCCACGCAGTTTTGCTCTTCAACCGGATGGCAGTTCGGGGCATCGCCTGGTGATAGATCTGCATTCGACAAACCTGAGTCCTACACCGATATTAACCAGCCAGCAAAAACGCAGAAAGCAGAAAAAGGAATTTATTATCGCGCTGGACCCCGGACATGGTGGTAGAGACCCTGGTGCGATTGGCAAGCGAGGCACGCGTGAAAAAGATGTCACGCTGGCGGTAGCAAAAAAAATGAAGGCTATTATCAATCGAACTAATGGTTACAGGGCTATATTAACTCGCGAAGGGGATCAATTTATCGCGCTACGTAATCGCGTAGAAAAAGCACGTGAAATGCAGGCGGATTTATTCGTTTCATTACATGCAGATTCTTTCCGTAGTCCGAAAGTGAAAGGCGCCTCGGTGTATGCTTTGTCGCTAAATGGTGCCAGTTCAGAAGCTGCTCGCTGGATTGCTGAAAAGGAGAATAAATCGGACCTGATTGGAGGTATCAGCCTTGACGATAAAGATGATTTAATCGCATCCGTTTTACTCGATCTGTCACAAACAGCCACTATTCAGGACAGTCTTGAATTAGGTAATGATGTACTCAAGCAGATTGGTAAGGTCTCCAGTCTTAACAATAGTAAAGTCCAGCAGGCGGGATTTGCGGTATTAAAAGCACCTGATATGCCGTCTATACTGATAGAAACAGCTTTTCTATCGAATCCTGCAGAAGAAAGGAAGCTGAGAAACAGCAAGCACCAGCAAAAACTTGCTAAGGCTGTGTTTGCGGGGATTAAATCTCATTTGAGCCAGCAACTGGGTTAAATCGGGATATTTCTCCGGTCCTCAGGCTTCGATCGCTATACTCAATCGAAGTAGTCCTGTTATGCTCATTGCTTTCGATTGACTACGAGTAATCAATGAGTCAAACCATCAGTCTGCCGATATGGTTATTCGTGTTCCTGGTCGTAACCGCATTATTGCTGTTACTCGACCGAATTCTCTGGCCCGGTGTTCGTTGGTATTTACGCAGACGGGTTAATCGGCTTATCGAAGAAGTTAACACGCGACTTGATATTGGAATTCGCCCATTTCAACGTACCCGAAAACAGGCGCTGGTGGATCAACTGGTCTACGATGAGAAGGTTGTCGAAGCGATGAACGAGTACGCCTCGGAGAAGCAATTACCGGTGGAGGTTGTTCAGACCAAAATTATCCGTTATGCCCGTGAAATCGCCCCCAGTTTTAATGCCTATATCTATTTCCGTTTCGGCTACTGGCTCGCCAAAGGTATCGGGCGAATGCTTTACCGGGTTCGCGTTGCTATTCAGGATGAGGATAGACTAAGAGGTATCAGCCCAGACTCCTGTGTCGTATTCGTTATGAATCACCGAAGTAATATGGACTATGTACTGGTTTCGTTTCTGGTTGCTGAGCGTACTGCCCTGTCCTACGCGGTCGGTGAATGGGCCCGCATCTGGCCGTTACAGTCGCTGATCAAATCGATGGGTGCTTTCTTTGTAAGGCGTAATTCGCGTAATCCATTATACCGTCGAGTGCTTGAGCGATACGTTCACCTGGCTACCCGGGCGGGCGTAGTACAGGCAGTATTTCTCGAAGGTGGATTAACGCGCGATGGAAAGCTGCGGGAACCACGTCAGGGTTTCCTCGATTATATGTTGCGGGATTATCATGCCGGGATTGATCGAGATATCGTGCTTGTTCCAGTCGGCATTAACTATGATCGGGTCGTCGAAGATGTCAGCCTGGTACGTCAGCTCGATCGCAGTGCCGAACAACGTAGCCTGTGGTTCGTATTGTGCACCACAGCCAGATTTATTTTTAAAACGCTGCTCATGGGGCGCGAAAAGCGCTGGCTAAGGTTTGGGTATGCCAGTGTTAATTTTGGGAAGCCATTATCAGTTGAAGATTACTGTCGTAGCCAGGAAGTTGATTTTTCCAGTTTAGATAAAGACCAGCGTATGGATCGGGTTGAGCATCTCAGTCGTCAGATGATGCTTTCGATAGAGCAGGTAATTCCTGTTCTACCTGTTGCATTAATGAGTGAAGTTATGCTGTTAAATGAGAATAACTGGATGAGTGCCTTTGAATTAAAGTCACAGGCAGCGAATCGTATTGAACTGTTAAAACAGAAGGGTGCACCGATAAAGCTTTCTGAAAGTGCCTGTGAAGGCGTACTTGATGGCGCGCTGGCTATGCTGCTGGGTAGGGGGTTTATTGAAAAAAATCAGCAGCAAATGCTACGAGCTAAATCCGACTTCATTGATTTGCTCAGGTATTATGCAAACTCGATTGCTCACTGGTCGTAGTTGGCCATAGATCAGGATTGTTCGAGAAAACTGCTGAGAAGCTCTCGATATTCACTAAACTCGGTAACATCATTGTGAGCCGCAGATCGAATCATTCGGTAAGTCACCTGGCCATCAGAGAAAAACTCTCGAAGTTTTAATGCCCTTTCTACTGGAACAACTCGATCAAGTTCGGCAGTTACCATTAACACAGCTGCGGTAATCTTCGATGCGTACCGGAAAGACTCAAAACGATCACGTGCAACATAGCGCACCGGGATGAATGGGTAATGCATCTGGGCAACTTCGGCGATACTATCGTAGGGTGTTAATAAAATTAATTTGTCGATTTTTCGATGAGCAGCCAGATATACGGCTACACCGCTACCCAGGCTTCGTCCAATCAAACTGACAGAATCGTATTGTTCCTGTATAGCATCATAAATGGCGAGTGCATCTGCAAAAAGACCTGCCTCGCCAGGACTACCCTCGCTTTTTCCATAGCCACGATAATGTACGAGATAAATGCTGTAGTCGTTTAGATCGCCCTCATAATTTGCAATATTATTTTCGATTGCCTCCGAATTACCACCAAAATAAATGATTGCCCGACTTCGACCGGGATTTAGAATCCATCCTGAAAGTTGCAATCCTTCGTTGCTAAATTGAATTTCTTCAGCTTTTACGCCCTGCTGATAAGGTACCGGGAAATAGAGTAGGCTACGCTGAAACACAAACATCCCAGCGAGTAGCAATAAATATGCAAATGCGATCAATACGGTAATGGAAAACAATATTTTCATGATTACTGTTTTACTGCATATCAGTCATGCTGGCTGGATACCAACTGGCCTGGCTTAGAAGCCAGCCGTCTTTTTTAATCAGTTCTAATTCAAATCGGTAAATTTTAGCTCGCAGGTTTAACAATGCACTGGCGTCTGAAATGACACTGCCAGCCATTGCGACGTGCAGACTAACGCTTGCCTGGTCATCAGTTGGGAAATAGATTTCATTTATTTTTGTGAATAAAAAGATATTTTTATGTCGAAAGAAATAAAGTTTGAGTAGCTTATTCAACTGTGTCCTGGTTAACGATTTCTGATCCCGATAATCTTCATCAATTAGCTCAGCTAGATCTCCGTGGCTGCGGTTCTCTGCAGCACTAACACCCGTATCGATGAATTGTCGGATCTGGTCTTCACGCGAAACAGGCTTATCGGAACAGGCTGTGAGCATGACAACAAGACTTAGAAAACAATAAAACTGAATTTTGCGGGACATTAAGCTACCCTGATAGGATATAAGTATCTTACTGTAGTTTACCAACAATAAACCGGAGTATTGTGATGGGCGGAAAAAAAGGATACGACATACTTCACAATTCTTCGACTAATAAATCGACGGCGTTTTCACACGAAGAACGCCATGCCCTGGGGTTGCGGGGGTTGTTACCCTACGCTGTTTCTAGCCTGGCTACCCAGCAAGACCGTTCTCTTAGAAATATGCGTCGAAAAACCGATGATATTGAGAAATATATTTATCTGGTCGGTTTGCAGGAACGCAATGAACGGCTGTTTTATCGCCTTGTTATCGACAATATTGATGAGATTATGCCATTGATTTATACGCCGACCGTCGGGCAGGCCTGTCGTGAATTTGCTCATATATTTCGTAATACCCGGGGATTTTATATTACCCCTGAAGACAGAGGTAGTATTCGGCAGATACTCGATAACTGGCCGCAGGAGGATGTTAGAGTCATCGTTGTCACAGATGGTCAGCGCATATTAGGCCTGGGTGACCTGGGTGCGAATGGTATGGGTATCCCGATTGGCAAGCTTGCACTTTATGTCGCCGGAGCAGGTATAGATCCGAGTCAGTGCTTACCAGTGATGCTTGACGTTGGTACCGACAATGAAGAGTTTCTTAATGACCCGCTTTATCTTGGTTACCCTCATCACAGGTTACAGGGGCAGGATTACCTTGATATAGTCGATGAATTTATTCAGGCGGTGCAGCATAAGTATCCGAAAGTGCTTGTTCAATTCGAAGATTTTTTAACGCCAAACGCTTTCAAGCTGCTTGATATTTATCGCGACAGAATTCTCTGTTTTAATGACGACATCCAGGGAACTGCCGCGGTAACACTGGCAGGAATTTACGCGTCAACACGAATCACGGATATTAACTTTGCAGACCTGCGGATTATGTTTCTCGGCGCTGGTTCTGCCGCCACCGGTATCGGTGACTTAATTGTTTCGGCTTTCACGACGATTGGTTTAAGTGAAGAAGAGGCCAGGCAAAAACTCTGGTTTGTTAACAGTCGGGGCCTTGTTGTTAAGTCGACAGACAATTTATTACCGCATATTGCAGCCTATGCTCACGATTACCCAGCTATGGATTTTATTTCTGCTATAAACGACATCAAACCACATATTTTAATCGGAGCGACCGGAAGACCTGGAACTTTTACCGAAGCGGTGATTAAGACCATGGCAGGGCACCATTCTCAACCAACCATATTTGCCCTGTCTAACCCAACTTCACAGGCGGAATGCACGGCTGAACAGGCTTATCACTGGAGTGATGGTAAAGCAATTTTTGCCAGTGGTAGTCCTTTTGCGACGGTTAGTTACAAGGGCAGGGAATACCGGCCCGGTCAGGGTAATAATTCCTATGTTTTTCCCGGCATTGGCATGGGTGCCGTGGCCTGTAATGCCAGGGTAATTAACGACGAAATGTTTCTGGCAGCGGCAAGAACACTGGCCGACCAGGTAGATCAGGCAAGCCTTGATGCCGGTACTCTTTATCCACCGCTTGCTGATATCAGGAAGGTGTCATTAGAGATTGCGGTAGCTCTGGCAGAAAAGGCTTATGAAAGCGATATTGCTGACGAACCACGTCCGCATGACTTGCATACATTTATCAAGTCTAAGGTTTATAACCCTCTATATTAAAACTCATTGATATCCGTCTCGTATCTATAGGTATTAAATTCAAAGAATTCGTGCCTCATAACACTATGTCAGGTTTTTATTTCCTATAATCATTTTCTTATACTTCAATCCGGGATTGAAATGAATGGAAAGATTTGACAGCCTAACTCATGCATTAGATGCTTATATTACGAGACCAAATACGCCTTACGCAGTTATGATAAATGGCTGCTGGGGTGTGGGTAAGACGCACTTCCTGTTTAATTCCCTTTTCCCGAATCACCAGAGTTGTGTTTTTCATTACCTTTCGTTATACGGGCTCAAATCTGCCCACGAAATTCGTCAGCAAATTGATCAGAAACTGAGTTCTACGCCGAGTAGCTCAGCTTTAAAGCAGGTTGTTTGTCTGGATGATCTCGAAAGATGGCATGGAGATATAGATTACTGTCTTTCATATGTTAATCAACTGGTAGAACACCAAAATTGTAAATGTATTCTGATTGGTAACCTGCAAGAACTGACATCAGACAATATCACCGCGTTCTCCTGTGCCCAGGAAAAAACTATTCGATATGTCTATCAGTTTAGTCCCCCTATGAAGGAAATTCTTGATATAGCGATGAAACTGGTCGAATATCGTAGTCTCGCCTCACGCAGATTTATTCGATCGATCATAAAGGCTCATGCAGAGACCTTACTACGGTTTCTCACTAGTATTTCTATGCGCAATATCAGAGTAATAACGGAAGCAATGCAACTTTACGATGTAATTTATCGACATCACGCGGGTGCGTTAAAAGCATCTCAGGGGCTTGCTTTCACTTATTTTATGTCGTTATTTTCAGTAATCGTACTAGCTAAACGTAGCTCTCTGGAGGTTAGTGAACGAAAGAAGCTGTTAGAAGATGATCATGAAAGTAATAAGGGGTTTAAATTTCTTTCGGAAGTCGGCTACTTCGATAAAGAATTATCGGTTCGTTTAAACAGCGAATCCAGAACTCTTCTCGACACGATGTTTTATCGACTGGACAAAATTTCTCTTCGCGGGATTTGCAGTATTGTTAAAAATGGCTATTACCAGAAGGATGATTTTGAGGGTGAATTTAGTCAATGGATCGACGAAAAGCATTATGAAGTCTACCTCGACAGAGAACAATATTATGAACTTGAAAATGAGGCAGCACTAACTGTTTTCCAACAGGCGCTTGATTCGTTTATTACGCGTCGCGAAGTCACCAACCCTGTTACCTTGTTATTGTTGGCCGAACGGACTGTAGAGGACATTGCAAATGGCGCAGTAGACTATGATCCGGTTCTATTTAGAAAACTGGTCGTCGAAACAGTTGATAAACTCTACGAAAACGGTGAAATGGAAACGGTAGAATTGAATTTATTTGATCTCGCGGGAGAACGATTTCGTAATTGTAAAAGTATCTATAACTATATTATCAAGCGTAACAATGATCGTATGGTGATCGTTTCCAATAATGAAAAGACTGGTTTCTGGCAGAAGCTGGGTGAAAAACAGGAACCTTTAGAATCCTTGATCGACCGTTTCTTACCAAAATCGGTACTCTGTGAATTCGTCAATAATGAGGAAGTATTCGAGTGCCTGGAATCATTAAACAATTCACAGCTAAACAGGCTTGTAAACTGGTTTACGGACGGATTGGTTAATTCGGAATGTTGTGAAAATTCTGTTGAGATCAAAAATGTGACTGATTTGTCCAGATTGCTGATCAGAAAACATGGCTATTCGGTGGGGATACGCGCAAACCACTTCAGGCGACTGGCGCAAGTTTTAAATTCCAGTAGGATCATCGAAAAAGCGGGCTAACCGCCTGGCGCATGACGTTCTGAAACTACCTTTACCTAAAATCTGTAAATACCCGGTGACAACCGCTATAGTTCACTTTTTAATTTTCTGGATTCAGTCGTGCCGCATATTCAAACTCTACCTTCCCATCTGGTCAATCAGATTGCAGCCGGTGAAGTAGTAGAGCGTCCTTCGTCGGTAGTCAAAGAGTTGGTTGAAAATAGCCTTGACGCTGGCGCCAGCTTAATTACTGTTGAAATTGAAGCAGGTGGCACGCGTTTAATTCGCATTATTGACGATGGTTGCGGAATCGTTAGAGAGGAACTGCTCTCGGCGGTATCACGCCACGCAACCAGTAAAATTCGAAGCCTCGAAGACCTGGAGAAAATTGGTACGCTCGGATTTCGTGGTGAGGCTCTGCCCAGTATTGCCTCGGTATCGCGCCTAAACCTGATATCCTTTTCAGAAAACGATGAACATGCCTGGAAGATCCAGGTGCGAGATCAAACTGCTGCTGTTCCCGATGCAGCGCCGCCCGGAACCTGCGTAGAAGTTCGGGAATTATTTTACAATGTACCGGCACGCAAGAAATTCTTACGTACAGAGCAAACAGAATACAAGCATATTGAATCTCTGTTCAAAACGCTGGCAATGAGTCATCCGGAAATTGCCTTTAAGTTGATACATAATAAAAAAACTATTTATCAACTTAAGTCGGTGCATAGTGCTAAGGAGAAACAGCAACGACTGGCAATGCTATGTGGTAAAGAATTCGCTGCAAGCCTGATCGAGATAATGATCGAAATCGATGGATCCAGATTAACCGGCTGGACTGCACTACCTTCCTTTAATCGTAGTCAGGCAGACATGCAGTACTTTTATGTAAATCAGCGTGTTATTCGTGACAAACTGATTAATCACGCAGTTCGACAGGCATACAGGGATGTTATGTTTCATGGTCGTCATCCGGCATACGTTTTATTTTTGCAAATGGATCCTCGTCAACTCGATGTAAATGTGCATCCCCAGAAACACGAAGTTCGATTCAGAAACTCAAGACAGATACATGACTTTATTTATCGGAGTCTGAAGCAGGCGTTGGCAGAAATACAACCAGAACAGCAAATCGAGTCGCCAGCATATGCTTTTGGCAATACTACGTCAGATATTGAATCAATGCCGGTTCAACAATCTGGACTCGGATTCAATTCCTTTACCCATCCCAGGCGGCCAGCAACATTGGTTCGGGAGCAGGCATCTGCCTACCATACACTAATACAATCTGCGGATAGTCTGGAGCCCAATGAGCAAGTCGACCCCCAGATTCCACCTCTCGGTTTTGCGATAGCCCAGTTAAAAGGCATTTACGTACTGGCAGAAAATGCACAGGGATTGATCGTAGTCGATATGCATGCTGCACATGAACGCATTGTATATGAGCGTATGAAACAGAATGCAGAGCAAGAAGATGTTATTCATCAACCTTTATTGGTGCCGATTACGATGAATGTTAGTCGCTCAGAAGCCGATCTGGTCGAGCAGCATAAGCAATTTTTTGTACACCTTGGATTTGATGTTGAGCGCCTTGGAGTGGAGCAGATAAGAGTGAGGGCTATACCTGCCTTATTGAAAAATGCGGACTGTGAGCAACTGGTGCGCGATGTCCTCGCCGATCTGCTTGAATTCGGACAGTCCCGAAGAATCGAGGAGTATGAAAATGAATTACTCGGCACCATGGCCTGCCACGCGTCTGTGCGCGCTAACCGTCTGTTGTCAATCGATGAGATGAATGCGCTATTGAGGGATATTGAGCAGACCGAACGTAGTGGACAATGTAATCACGGCCGACCCACCTGGAAGCAGCTTAGTCTTGATGCTCTCGACAAGTTTTTTAAGCGTGGGCAGTAGTAGTCCCGTCTATAAAATGAAATCGGGATCGGTAATATTTTTAATGGGTGCTACCGCCACCGGAAAGACGGATCTCGCCATTGAGATCTCGAAACAGTTTCCAGTAGAAATTATCAGCGTCGACTCGGCGTTAATTTATCGGCAAATGAACATAGGTACTGCCAAACCGGATCGCCAGACCTTAGCTCATTTCCCACACTTTCTGGTCGATATTATTGATCCTGTAGAGCGATTCTCGGCCTGGGACTTCGTCACTCAGGCTCGACAGTTGATCGAAGAAATCTCATCACGAGGACATATTCCATTGCTGGTTGGCGGCACCATGATGTATTTCAATGCACTGCAGAACGGACTTAATCGTCTGCCTGAAGCCAGCCCCGAAATTCGAATCCGACTGGAGAGTGAAGCCCTGCAAACTGGTTGGCCGCGATTGCACGCACGACTTGCTGAAATCGATCCGATTACTGCGAATCGAGTAAAGCCGGGTGATAGTCAAAGGATACAACGCGCACTAGAGGTCTTTGAGTTAAGTGGGAAGCCACTTTCAGAATTTCTGGCCAAAGGGACCAGTGGTCTGGACTGCAATATTGTGAAAATACTGTTACAGGCAGCTAATCGATCGCATTTACACAATCGTATCGAGGATCGTTTTCAGATCATGCTGGAACAGGGTTTTGTCGACGAAGTAGCCGTCTTAAAGAATAGAGATGATTTGAGTTTATCCCTGCCATCGATGCGTTGTGTCGGATACAGGCAGGTATGGCAATTTCTAGATGGTGAATTATCTGAACAGGAAATGAAATACAAGGCGGTTGCTGCCACACGGCAGCTTGCCAAGCGACAGATAACCTGGCTTAGAAAACAACCACAAAATAATGCCTTTGATTGCTTGAATTACCGGAAAGATGCTATATTTAAGGTGCTTGACGAGTCATTTCCGGGCTGAATACAGGTATACAGGAAGTTAATCTAGGTAAACTTTCCTGTGAATTCACAGTCGGTATATTTAGAGGAATCCGGTTATACGGTTTAAATGAAGCGAAGTGGACTCGATTATTGGTGATAAATTCTCGAAAATAGTTGAAATTTATCAAATTTGGATAACCGGTTCTTTACTTCGAGGTCGAAATATTTGAAATGATCATCGAAGTGATCCGAAAATAATAAAATTGTGGAGCACAACTCATGTCAAAAGGGCAAATGTTACAAGAACCCTACTTAAATGCTTTAAGAAGAGAGCATGTACCGGTTTCAATTTTTCTAGTTAACGGCATCAAATTGCAGGGTCAAATCGAGTCATTTGACCAGTTTGTCGTGCTATTGAAGAATAATGTCAGTCAAATGGTATACAAACACGCCATCTCAACCATTGTTCCTGCAAGAAATGTGCAGATCGATACGCCACACGATGATGTAGACGAGGGTAATCGTTAAAATTCGTTCTGGAGCCAGTTTTGTTCGAATTTGAACGCCACCGAGGTGGTGAGCGCGCACTTTTGGTTCATGTTAATTTGCCGCATCAGGTCGATCAGGATGATCTGTCTGAATTTGTCGAATTATGCCGTTCTGCTGATGTGGTTGATGTCGATACAATCGTCACAAATCGGCAGCAACCGTCGGCAAAAACCTTTATCGGCAAAGGAAAACTGGAACAGATAGCAGAGCTGGTTAAGGAACAGGAAATAGATGTCGTCCTCTTCAATCATGCTCTGTCACCTTCTCAGGAACGCAACCTGGAACAGCAGTTGACATGTCGAGTGATTGATCGTACCGGTTTAATCCTGGATATTTTTGCGCAGCGTGCACAGTCGTTCGAAGGTAAGCTTCAGGTTGAACTGGCCCAGCTAAAACATCTCTCCACGCGTCTGGTAAGAGGTTGGACACATCTTGAACGCCAGAAGGGTGGGATTGGCTTGCGAGGTCCTGGTGAAACCCAGCTTGAGACTGATCGGCGCTTGCTCGGTAAGAGAATCAAATATCTTAATAATCGTTTGTCTAAGGTGGCTAGTCAACGCGAGCAAGGCCGCCAGGCGCGGAAAAAGGCTGAAATACCAGGCGTTTCCCTGGTGGGATATACCAATGCTGGGAAGTCAACACTTTTCAATGCTCTGACCTCAGCATCGGCATATGTTGCCGATCAGTTATTTGCGACACTGGACCCGACATTACGCAAACTGGCGATAAGTGATTCTAATTCAGTGATTCTGGCCGACACAGTTGGATTTATCCGACATTTACCCCACGATCTGGTTGCTGCTTTCAGGGCAACTCTTGTAGAAACACGAGAAGCGGATTTAATTTTACATGTCGTCGATTGTGCTGATGATTGCCGGGAAGAAAAAATCGAAGCAGTTAACAGGATACTCGGCGAAGTCGGTGCTGCAGATGTTCCTCAACTATTGCTGTATAACAAAATTGATTTGCCAAAATACAGGGCAAGAATTGACAGCGATGAAGATAATCAGCCATGGCGGGTATGGTTGTCGGCCCAGACAGGCGAAGGATTTGATGAATTATTATCTGTTTTGAACAGCCGGTTCAGCGAATCCTCCCTGCGCTGCCAGCTGTCATTGCGGCCGCACGAAGGACAGATTCGAGCTTATTTGTTTGAAGAAGGTGCTATACAGGGCGAGAGTTACGAAAATGATGGCGATATTACCCTGGATCTATTGATTTCGC
>JAAEOZ010000366.1 GCA_024222685.1 Gammaproteobacteria bacterium
GCGGGACTGGTCAATTATTGGAATGTTTTATACAGACCTTTAAACAAAACAGATTTCCGTTATTGTGCCGGACCGCTCAAATCACGATTTCTGGATGAGTTTTTCATTACCCACAACGTATTAATAGCAAGCGTGGAGAGAATTATCGCACCGCCAATAAAGGTGCGCCCACCTGGTTCCTCACCAAGCACCAACCAGACCCATGTCGGGCCGAGCACTGATTCAAGCAGCAGCATCAATCCGACTTCTGAGGCCGGAATATACTTCGGCCCGATATACATTAACCCGGTGCCTAATGGAAGCATGTAAACGCCCATAATGATCAAATACCCCATATCCTGCTGGGTAATGGAAAGCGGCTGAGCAAGAGGAAAAATAATCAGGGCGGTAACCAGGCCTGCGACGGAAATCACAGGGAATACCGAAATCGTCGGCTTTCGTCTAACCACGGTAAAACCGGCAGCTAGAAAAAATGCACCCGACATTGCAGCAACGTCTCCAAATATTGTGGCACCCTGATTATCACCATCCGAACTGATGACATAAATACCAATGGCAACCAGCAAAATCGCACACCAGGTGCGCAGTTCAATCGATTCACGAAACGCAACCAAACCGATAAGCGCCGCAAACAACGGTGTGGTACTGAGGATAATAAGCGTATTAGCAACACTGGTATGAGTGATTGCAGTAATGAACGATATCGTACCAAAGGTATAAAAAACCACCATCATCAGTCCATGCCCACCGATGGTTTTATAAGCCCGCCAGGTACCCCTCGGATGAACAAAACTGGTTAATACCCACATGCCGAATGCCATTAAAATCGCTCGCCAGAAAATCAAGGTCCAGTGATCGGTTTGAATTAAGCGAGTTAACAACCCATCCGGCGAGATAATCAATACGCCGAGTGCGGTGATGAAGACGCCTTTGAGGTGTTGGGATAAGACGGGCATCACTAGGGGTGATGATCGCTCAGTCGCGAAACTGGCGTGACACTAACGCCATCGATGTCACAATCTATTCTGGTTTGAATGCCATAAACCCTGGCGATATTTTCGCTAGTCATAACCTCATTCGGCGTACCGCTACAATATAGTTCACCATGATTGATAATATACAACCGATCACAAAAGCGTGCTGCAAGACTAAGATCGTGTAGAACGACTACGGCAGCCTGGTCATCACGGGCATGTTGACGCAGGGTTTCCATAACATGCAACTGGTGGTAAGGATCGAGTGCTGCAACCGGTTCATCGGCAAAGATAACCTGTGGGTCGGTGGCAAAAATTCGGGCCAGCATGACGAGGGTTTGTTCACCGCCAGAAAGTGTGGATACGATACGGTTTCGATAAGCCAGGGTCTCGGTCATTTGCATCGCAGATCGTATTTTTTCTTCGTCTTCGCGAGAGCTATGCTGCCACCATTTTTGATGAGGAATCCGCCCCAGCCCTACGGTTTTCTCAACACTAAATGGCCAGTAAGCTTTCGCACCCTGCACCAGATAACCGATACGCTTAGCTCGTTCATCCAGGGATATCTGATCGATATTAATGTCATCGTAGAAAATATTGCCACTTGTGGCTTTCTCGACGCAGGTTAACAGACGTAAAAGTGTGCTTTTCCCGGCACCATTTGGGCCTATTAAACCTACCATTTCTCCAGTCCTTACCTCGATATCAATATCTTTCAATATCGAAATATCTCCAATCTTATAATCCAGCTTTATTCCTTTTAGCAGGCTCATAGCAGTAGATTCCTGGTTTTCAGAATCAGAAACAGAAAGAAAGGGCCGCCTACCAACGAAGTAATAACACCGAGTTTTAGTTCACCCCCAGCGGATAACAATTGCACTGTAATATCGGCTAATAAAAGTAAAACAGCACCACCAAGAGCACTGGCCAAAAGCAATCGACGCGGCTCAAAACCAACAAAGGGCCTGATTAAATGAGGTACTACCAGGCCGACAAAACCAATATTCCCGGCCACCGAAACTGCAGCGCCGACACTGGCAGCCACGCCGATCACCAGAATCCAGCGCAGACGATTTACTTCAAAGCCCATCGATAACGCGGTCTCTTCGCCAAGCGTAAGAGCGTTTAAAAACCTGCCACAATACAAAATAGCAAGCCAGCCCACCAACATGAACGGCAGTGCAACCAGCAGTTCGTTGATACTACGATTAGCAACGGAACCCAGCAGCCAGAATACGATTTCCTGCATCGCATACGGATTAGGCGCGAAATTCAATGCAAGAGCAATCAGCGCACCGCCAATCGCATTGATAGCAACCCCGGCAAGAATAAGCGTAATAACCGATTTACTTTTGCCAATCAGTACAAATATGATCACAACCGAAACCAGCGCACCAAATAAGCCGCCGAGCGGCAACGCGAACCAGTTCGTATTCGAGTAGCCAAAATAAAATACCAGCACCGCCCCAAGTGCAGCACAGTTCGAGACACCGATGATACCGGGTTCGGCCAGTGGGTTACGTAACAAACCCTGTAAAGCCGCTCCGGCCAAACCCAGCGTGGCACCAATCAACATCGCCAGTAAAGCCCGCGGCAGGCGAATATCAAACAGGATAAGTGATGCAACAGTAGGCTCGTTGGCAAACAGATCCCGCATCGCCGCATAAATATTAATGTCGATCGGGCCGACCACGAGCGCAAGATGAAAAATAACCAGTAGGCAAACCCCTAACCCGGACAATAAATACCTGTCGGCAACCGACTCAAACTTCATCGTTTCTGCGCCAGATAGTCGATTGCCTCTGTGACCATCGGACCAGCACAGGCACGAATACGCGAAGGAATAAACAATTGCCCCTGTTCAGCCGATAACTTGTTGAGCACCGGATGCCCGATATAACGACTAGCCAGCGAATTCTGGTTATAAACATGATTATCGATTTGCAGAAAATCGGGTTTCGCCACGATCACTTTTTCGAGTGAAATTTTCTTAAACCCGACTATGCCCATTTCGGCAGATAGATTACGAAAACCAGCCTGTTTCAAAACATTGTCTTCCAGTGTGTTAGCACCGATCGTATAGCCATTTGGCGAATAGATGATCATGGTTTTTTCGGGTCGATGCTGGTAACGAGCCCGGATATCGATGATCTCCTGCTTCATCTCTGCAACTAGGGTCACGGCTCTGTGCTGATTGCCTGTCCATTCGCCAAAACGCATCAGTTGATTATAAATTTCTTCAACTGTTGTCGGTAATGCGACCAGTTTGACCTCGTAACCAAGTTGCCTGAGAAATCGCGTGGTATCCCTCGCGGCGAAATGACTACCTACAATCAGATCGGGATTAAACTGAATGACCTCTTCTATCGCGGTACTGTTAAGCGAGATATCACCTACCGCATCGGCCATATACGACATTTGCAGGTCAGTAGAAGACGTTGTCAAAGAAGCGATTTGTGATCGCTGCGCTATCATAAGCAACAATTGGTCGGTACACAGGCCTATCGAAACAATGCGCTGTGGTGGTAGTGACGGATTACTCTCGGCTAAAGGACCATCTGGCAGCATTGCTAGTGAGAATATTGCTGCTAGCAATATCCGAAATTTAACTATCATAGGAGCGATTAAAACTTGCCGGGAAAGATATTTTTTAACCTATTGACGGTCGAGAGTAAAGCCAGATTACCTGCAAACCGCAAATAAGCAGGCGGCAATACAATATGTGAATCGGTTATGGACAAGCTTCACTGACTAATCCGATCACTTCATCCCGCTCAGACAATACCAGAAATAAACCCAGGTCATCGGCCAGCATTTTCCCCAACGCCAGTTTCACCCCAGCGAGCGGTGACTCGGCAAACAATATCTGATTTTTCGTTAGGCCAGCATCGATGCAGGCGCGTTTCATGATCTCACTGACCTCACCGGGCTTTCGCCCCCGTAAATACTGTTCGATTTCCGCAATCACCACGGTATCAGGCTTGAGCGAACAGACACCGGCTGCAATGGCGGCGATTTCCTCATTGGAGCGATCTCCAGCCGAGCCAAACAATGCCCATTTTTGCCTGGCCGAGATTCGGGCAACTGTATTCACTACCGCCGCAACGCTGTGCGCATTGTGGGCAAAATCGATGATGACCCGTGCACCGCTGTTTAACTCGAATGTATTCAGTCGTCCCGGATTATCGCGTTCATTGCTATTGAATTGAGCCAGGCCCTGTCGAATGGTTTCAATCGAATAACCCATCGCCCTCGCGATCCCCACCGTACCAAGTGCATTACTGACATTATGCCGCGCGGCGCCGCCCATGGTCATAGGTATAATGTCGATAGCACAGACGGTGTGTGCCTTATCGCCATCAAAATAGATAATGCTGCTATCACTGGTATAGCAACAGCGTCCCTGTTGAGCGATGTGTTGTTGAATACGAGGATTGGTTTTATCGAGGCTGAACCAGCAAACCCGATCTTGATCGACGGACGCCATGTAAGCCACAATACCGGCATCGTCGGCATTGGTGACCAGCACGCCATCCTCAGATAGTCCCTTTCTAACAACGAATTTGGTTTCAATCAATGCTTCCAGCGTATTAACACCGTATTGTCCGAGATGGTCTCTATCAACATTGGTCACAAGTGCGGCCCTGGCATGCCGCAGGGGCAGTCCACGTCGCAGGATGCCACCGCGAGCGACTTCGAGAAACGCAACCTGCAGACGCTTATCGCGTAATAGTAACCTTGCACCACCCGGGCCGGAATAATCTCCTCGGTCAAGCACATCATCACCGACCCGCACAAAATCTGTCGATGTGACTCCAGAAATATGTCCAGACGCTTTGGCAATACCATCGAGGATACGAACACTGGTCGACTTACCGTTTGTACCCGTGATTAGCGCAATCGGTACATCGTGAATCAAAGACCAGTCTAACTGTTCGGGTAAGGGAATATGATCAATCGGCCAGCAAACACTGCCGTCTCCGTGGCCGAGCGAAACCTCATCGTCATCGACAAGACAATCGACCTGGTGTTCAGCGGCAAGTTGTTGCAGTGTTATGAGTGCAGGGTTTATTTCACCTCCGATCGATTCATGAATAGCCTCAATCAGGCAGCCCTGCTGTTCAACCTCAACATTGAGTAATTCGCAGGCGGTGAAATACCAGGCGGTTTCAAGAACCAGTGTCGCACTATACAGTTGGTCAATGGGTGCTTCGATGAGTAGATTGAAGCCGTTTTCGAATTGTCGATGGCTTAGCTGGCGATCCTGCCAGTCAATTTTTACCAACAACAGTTCTAATTGCCGATACCAGCTGCTCAGTACGCTGTCGAATGCCATATCTTCAATCAGCACATCGAGAATTGCACC
>JAAEOZ010000367.1 GCA_024222685.1 Gammaproteobacteria bacterium
CAGTACATGACAAAGCGGCTTTCAGCGCATTAGTCGACGCGGCTAAAGGCGCATTAGCTTAATTATTAACTAATTAAGTTTAAGTTCTTTCGGAAAACGGCGAGCAGGATGCTCGCCGTTTTTCGTTTCAGCCCGTTATTTTTATTGTAAAAAACCATTCGCAGGAATTTCACACGTACTCACCGCTTGGGGCGCTTCAACCCCCGTTGATATCCAACAATCTTCATAAATTGAGCAGTAGCACATCTCGACTTCAAACGTTGCTTTCAGCAACGCTGATACCATCGTGGGGTCGTTGACTTTAAATGCATCAATTTGTTGACCCGGGCGAATAACACCGTTGCTAATATGCGATTGTTGATAATTGACGAGTACGTCTGGCGCGACAATATTTAATACGTCCTGCCATTGAGTGACCGGTTGACCATTCACTTTCATGGTGACGTAATTAATAATCGCAGGCCCATTCCCCTGATTTAATACTATGTATTCGTATCGGTTGCTCTGCCAGCTCCTGGCGATAAGCACGCTGGGCCATACTGACGCCTTGGCATAAGCTCGGTCGATGTAGGCAGAGTACATTGCGACCACAACTGCCACCAGACTGGTTATGAGTGCGGAAATCGCTACGAGCATTTCTGGTTGCATGTACCATTTGCGTTTCACTTCATGTCTCCCTGTGACTCGGTTTGCAGCCTTAATTGTTCCCAAAGAAAATCACTGACCGGGCCAGATTGTTCACCCAGTTTACGCACTGCGCTTATTTCACCGCGAATGCTGCAGGTTACGTCGCTCAAACTGAGCGCAAATAACTCTCCCGATGCTAACTCATCGGCAACCTTATCGCGAGGAATATAACCCCATCCCGCGCCTTTCATGAGCAGGGCTTTTTGGGTGTCGCTGTCGTTTGAACGAATGGTAAAAGCCGGCACCACGCC
>JAAEOZ010000368.1 GCA_024222685.1 Gammaproteobacteria bacterium
CGTGCTGGCTTATTACTTTCTGATAATCAGTAAGCAGGGCATGAGCAGGCAGGCACTGGATAGTAAAATTGAGCAATGGCTGGCCGACAAATGGCAATGCAGTGTAAATTTTGAAATCGATGATGCGTTGAATAAATTGCTAGCACTTAATCTTGTGGCCGAAACCGATGGCCTGCTCCATGCAGTTCCCGTACTACAGGGCATAAAATACCTGGACCAGCGCTGGGATGATTATTTTCAGACTTAAGAAACCTCTGATTAATTCAAATATGACGGTCATTGCGAGCATAGCGTGGCAATCTTTCAGTGGAAATTCAGATGGTTATAGATTGCCACGTCGCTGTCGCTCCTCGCAATGACAAATTGATCAGAGGCTCCTTAATTGACACTGTCAAGGACGTAGCCGCTATGCGGTGATTTATATTTACCCTGGCCCTCGCCGAAGGAAAATTAGCATAGTTACTAAACAAACAAAATCAGTACACCGGTAAAACCGTATAGTGAGTCTTTATGAATCTCGCCATTCGCAAAAAAACCAGCCATCGGAAATTCACCCAGCACGGTATGAATAAAACGGGCTTCTTCCGAGTTATCGCCAAACTGTTCTCTACCACGTCCGAGGCATGATACATAAATGCCGCCTTTAATCGGTGAACTAATGCGTGACTTAAGTTCTAACAGCATGCGTTCCATGTCTTCAATCGCCGAATTCCCATCGCGTCGACAAAAGATAATTTCGTCGTTATGACTGAGATAGTCACCAATCGCTACCAGTTTGGAATCAATATCAACACCGACAATTTGTCGAATCGAATAGTCGTCCAGATCTGAGTTTTTATTCACCATACCGGCAAAGATAGTACCGGCCAGTTGTTGCCAGTCCTGAGCAATGGTTTCGCCAACTTCTTCTCTGAGTATGTCGAGTGCAGGCTGGTCGTCCAGAGTATGTACAATATTGCTGTCGCACTGGGTGACAATATGCCTTTTACCGATAGGCGTGCATCCCTGGGTGAGGTTGGTCATTATAGGGACCGCCTGTGAAAACACCACTCCGCTGATGCCGCCGTACATCACCTGATTGGAAAATTGAATATTCTGGTGGTGGGATGAGCTAACACCACCCACCAGGAAAGAGGCTGGAATGTTATCAGCGAGGTTGTTTAATATAGTTTGGCTGGATGGGTTAGTCGGGTCGGCATGCAATAATCCAACGTTAAAATCGTTAGCACTACACCAGTCGGTGAGCTCACCCGTTAGCGCTGCGGTATCCGTACAAAAGTTGGGCAGCATATGGAAATCGGCCTCATTAAAATCGGCCAGCATAACGACCATGGCGGGCCCGTCATAATATTCGGTATCGCTGGCAATTATGCCTATGCCTACTGTGCCGACCCAGTACTCGATATTGGTTGCCTGTTTGAGCTTTTCGAGTATGAGTTCGGCCGAAGCAGTCAGATGATCGTTGATATACAGAAAACCGAAATTGGCTTCCGGTGGTATGCTGCCGAGCTGGTTTAAGCAGTTGTTTACCAAATCGTCGGCAGCACTGCCTGAGCTATTTGCGAGTAGGAACTGTTTCATGGTCGCATAGTTTAGATTTCAGAAGCCAGTTTGTCCAAATTCATCTGCTCTGGCTTCGCCTGTAGTCGAAATACAGTAAGCACATTTTTCAAAGTTAAATACACAGACTGGATATGCATACCGTCTGTCACTCCAAAAGCAGCGTTAATCGGGCTTTTTTTTGAAACTTTGGTGCTTTAACCTAATAATTACTATACTTCACCCACGTTTTTGCAGCTCCGACTAAAAAATCTAATTAGATGGTATTTCTGGCATGGATAAATCGTTGCACTCAAAGGAACTGGTGGTCGAGACCGATGAAGACAACTTCGTTGTGTACTCTGATTTTAATTGCCCTTTTAGTTATGCGTTAAACGAACGAATTATCGCACTCGGCCTTGACGAACGGGTTTCATATCGTGATATCCAGCACGCGCCACAGATTTCCAGCTCCCAAACCGGGGTTGAAGCACTCAGTGAACTTTCTGCTGAAGTAGCGGAAGTCAGACGCAGAGCGCCATCTACGCCGATTAATATACCCATGTTTCGTCCAAACTCGGGTCCTGCATCATCACTGGTTTACCGTGTCAGCCGCGATGACCCGGCTCAGGGCAGGCGATTACGCAGGGATATTTTTCGTGCACTGTGGGTTGATGGGGAAGATATTTCAAATCAGGAATATCTCGCATTCCTGGTGCAGGAACTGAATATTGATGTGCCGCCTGAAACTGCTTCAGATATCGGCGAGCTGGCAAAATGGCAATTTGCCTGGGATAGTAATCAGGAATTTGAACATGTAATACCCATATTGATCAGCGCAAACGGTGAAACTGTCGTCGGCTTTCCACTGGAACCAGAAATCGATGGTTTTTTAAAAGTAGGGTCACTGGTTTCGGATCAATTGTTAAGTGGCTCAGGCGAGCACCAGCAACGACAATGGATATTGGTGCTGGACGACGATCTCGCCAGTCTGAAAGCGATTATTCAGCAAATGCAGGGTTCCCAGGTAGAGGTTGTAAAGAATGTGGAATCACTGGTGTCTCTGGTGCGGGAACAGGGTATGCCTGATCTGATAATCGTCAATATGGCGCTGATAAATTATAGTGAATGCGACAACTGGTGGCGGGACACTATGAATTCAGATGTAGAAACGGCAGTACCTGTTATTTTTCTGTCTGATGTCAAAACAACCGAAACCGAAGTGGCCGCATTCGAAGCAGGAGCAGTTGAATTTATCGCCAAACCGTTCCACCCGAAAGTTTTAAAGGCCCGCCTGAATATGCAATTAAAGGCGCGAAGTTATCAACAGGAACTTAATAACATTGCGCGCATCGATGCACTCACCTCTATATGTAATCGTCGTGAGTTTGATATGCGATTGTTGACCGAGTGGCGACGTAGTGTGAGGACAGGATTACAACTGGCTCTGTTAATGATCGATATCGATAAATTTAAAGAATACAATGACAATTATGGTCACCTCAGGGGTGATGATTGCCTGACCCTGGTGGCGCAAACTTTGAGTGGCTGCATGCAGCGCTCGACTGATACCCTGGCCCGCTATGGTGGCGAAGAGTTTGTCGCCCTGTTACCTGAATCTGACCTGGAAGGTGCGATGAGCGTAGCAGAACAGTGCCTGAGTGAGATTCAAAAAGCAGCCATTCCCCACGTTGCTTCACCGATAAAACCATATGTGACAGTGAGCATCGGTGTGGCTACGACAAAACCAGTCCATGGGAACAGTATGACCCTGTTAGTCGAACGGGCCGATATAGCCTTGTACCAGGCCAAGAAGAATGGCCGCAACCGGATATGTATTTTTGAGGAGTAGGAAATTTCAGGAATACTAGTGTAGGACACTACACTAGCTATATGGGTAAAGCACCGTCATTGCGAGTCACGAAGTGGTGCGGCAATCTCCCTGGGGCTGCTCCCGTTTGTGCTGATCTGTGATATCGTGCGCTGCATCATAATCGAGTTATTTTACAAGCCTCTATGGATCCCTGGATAACAATCGAGAGCATCACTGTCCCTGGTAGCGATACAGAGCTTACCCTGTCGCAACGCAATGATGATTTTGCTATTCGTGTCTCCGGTGTACCAGGCGATCTGATGAATAGCCGCATGCACCACTCCGAAGAAGCGCTGGCCGAACTCGCCTGTAGCCGATTGAGCACGATCGAAAATGCCCGCATACTCGTCGGTGGTCTCGGCATGGGCTTCACGCTGGCGACGGTGCTCAGGACCGTCCCGCAGTCGGCCGAGGTGATCGTGGCAGAACTGGTGCCTGCCGTTGTCGAATGGAATCGGA
>JAAEOZ010000369.1 GCA_024222685.1 Gammaproteobacteria bacterium
CATATTCACCTTGATACTCACCGTGAAGAATTATCGTTCCCTGAACCATATTCCATTTTAACCCGCTTGTTATTTTACCGATTGCGATTTTTGTACCGGTACCGTCGAGCCCTGCACGAATATAGGCCGCGAAGGGTAATGCTTCGGTGTGTTCCAGACAGGGATAAAATATGCGGTCGAAAAAGTCCTTCAGCGCACCACTCATATAGCCGAAGTTTTCGGTGGTACCGAGGATTATGGCATCGGCCCAGAGCACATCGTCCGGCCCGGCCTGCAATGGTGGGATATGGCGTACTTCGACACCGTCGATATCTTCATGCCGGGCACCACGCAAACAGGCATCAACCAGTTTCCGGGTATTTGGTGACGGGTTATGCGCAACAATAAGCAAATGTTTCTGATCAGACATGTGCTGATGATAAATGCCTGCGTGATTTTTGGGTAGTCTTTAACCGATAGCAGTTTATACTTTGCACATCGATAAATAGCCATAGAGCAACAATATGTCCGATCAACCACAGGGGGAATTAACAATCCGAACCCTTGCCATGCCCGCCGATTCAAACCCTTCCGGTGATATTTTCGGTGGCTGGGTTTTGTCACAGATGGACATAGCCGGCGGTATTTGCTCACGTGAAAGCGCCGGTGGCAGAACAGTCACGGTGGCGCTCGACCAGATGAGTTTTATCCAGCCGGTTAAAATAGGCGATGTGCTTTGTGTTTATACGCATGTCGTCAGAATCGGCAATACGTCTCTCGATGTTCATGTCGAAGCCTGGGCACAACGTGATCGCTCATCTAAACGGCTGAAGGTTACCGAAGCCATATTTAAATTTGTTGCGCTTGGCGAAGACGGTAAACCGACCCCGGTGGCGAAATAGTGAAACATCCTGGATTAACATCAATGATGAGAGCAATGAACAATGGCGGCCATTCGTAAGCTCCGAGTGGTTCTACCAAATTGTCTCTGAACAGCCATTGCCAGTAATTAAAAACAACAAACCTAAGTACCAGCGATAACTCTTATAAAGAAACCCACTTATCTGTGATTTATTCCAGGCCTGGATCTAAATCTTCCTTACTCCTCCAATGCCTGCCAAAGCCGCAAGGCCTGCGATTAGCAAAAGCAGTATGGATGGTTCTGGAGCAGAATTTAACTCAACATTAGCGATAAGCATGCCATAATCCGAGAACACAAGATCTAATGATTGAATACCGGATATAACA
>JAAEOZ010000370.1 GCA_024222685.1 Gammaproteobacteria bacterium
AATTATCTTCTCTCCTTTAAAATCATATGCTTAGGCATTGTTTCAAATGCCTGTATAAAAGCCCATTTAAGGTGCGTTACGGGTTACCTGGGCCCGAAGCAGGGTAAAAAAGCATTCAAGGCTCGGTAACAGGGCTCTATCAGGCGATATATCTTCAGAAAGGGGGAACTTTCTAAGGCCTTGAAAAAAGCAGAGAGCTGCCATAGAACTTCGCTTCCCAACGGTGGGCAGAAGTCAAAGTCCGATCAACTCTCTGAAACCGGTATAATCACCAGTGCTGCTAACATAAGAAAGGGAGTATATTTCTCAGGTATGGTAAAGCTCCCACCATTACTTGGACGCATCCTCTGCTGGTTTGGATTTCACGACTATCGTGTGGTTAATGTAATCTTTGGATTTGGTGCTGATGGCGTTGAAAAGGATGAATGTAGAAGATGTGGTGTTACCAGGACTCGAAAAGCATGATATTGAAATAAAGACCGGAAGAGTTGCTTTGTTTGTGAGCGAATATAATGTCAAATAGAAACTGCCTCCGAATACGATTTTGCCCATCGCAATTGCGAAGCGATTCAAATCCCAAATCCCTTAATTTTGCCAGGGTGAAACTTTTTGGTGTGCCTAAGAGCGCCATGGGCGCTATGATTTGGAATGGAGTTGGTGGCGTTTTATGTTTGTTACCAGATCTGATCCCAATATTCTAAGGCTTTAAGCAGGAATGCATAGTGGTAGATTCACGCCCATTTAATTTACTTCAGTTTCTATCGATCAGTGGATTTTTCCTGATACTGACGATCGGAGTCGTGATCATTTTTATAAGCCAACAAATGATGGTGGCGCAACTTGTAAAATCAGGAGAGAACGCCAACGTTGCCCTGGCTAATTCCATCGTCAATGCGATGTGGGATGATCACGCCGGTTATGTCATGAGCGTCGAGGAAGCCGATGGTGATATCTTGCGCAATCGACCAGAAACCGCGCTCATTCATCAGGACGTCGAGCGTCTGGTAAGTAATATCCAGGTACTCAAGGTAAAAATTTACAACACTGATGCCGTCACCATTTATTCGTCGCAGGAGTCGCAGATCGGCGAGAGTAAGGCTGACAGCCCCGGCTTTTTAAATGCTTTACAACAACAGATACCGGTCAGCAAGCTATCGAGGCGTGCAAGTTTTAACACATTTTCCGGCCAGGTCCCCAATGTTGCCCTGGTTGAAACCTATGTACCCATCGTGAGTCCTCAAAACAATCAAGTAGTATCGGTGTTCGAGTTGTACTCGGATGTTTCATTGCTCACAGAGCGCATCAAAGACACCATCGTAAAACTCACGTACATCCTCGCAGGTCTGTTATTGGTGCTTTATCTCGCCTTGTTTTACGTGATACGAGAGGCGCATAAAACCATTGATCAGCAGCGTAGCGACCTGGAGAAGCACCAGCTCCTACTGGAGTCTGCGAATGAAGCTTTGCAGACCGAAATCACCGGGCGAAAAAATGTGGCAGGAGATTTCGCGTACGACTCTCAACAATTGGAGGAGAGTAAGGTTTTACCGCTGGTAGTCAAGATGTGCAAGGATGTAGGCAAAGTTTATCTCGCGGTGGCCGGAGCCGACCAGGTTGGTGAGTTAAAAACGGCCTATGGTATCTGGCGCAAGAACCGAATTTTAGGACCCAGCTCGATCAACATTTTTATCAATCTGTTGAGTAAAAATCTCGAGGGCCCGCAAAGGATAGAATTTGAATCCCGTGCGCAGGATTGTATCCGCCTTTAGGGTTCGCAATCGTAACTTGTCGTGACGAAGTGTTGAACATGTCTTCAGTAAATCTTGCCTTGGTCATCGCTTTCTCTCATATAACTTCCTCCTATGCTCACAAAATAGCCCGGAGTTGTCTGCCGGACTAGGAGAAGTCCACGCCCACATCAGACCAGACCTTGAAAATCGAGGAGAAGTGGATTCTAGCTAATACTGAAAAGCAGACGCTCGCGGATCAGCATCGAGAGGCAGAAAACCCGAATCAGACACTGGGAAATGAAATAGCAAGAGTTGCTTCGTGCCCTAACCAATCAATTGGGGTTTATACAACAGGAATGTTGTTCAACAGATCAGATTCGCGTTTTTAGCCGGTACACCGAAGTTCCGAACCGCCGAACTACTTCAAACAATCCCGTTAATCGATAACTCCAGGTTCATTGCAAACAGGTTTTTTTTCTAATCCCACCAGTGATGTTTACAATCGGAGCGAAATGACCGACAGGGATGCCCAAAGCACTCGTGATGGTCAATGGACAGGCCCTGGTGGGAATGCACGGGGAATGTCGGGACATTCCCTGCCCATTGTGTCTCAATCAACTGTGGTATCGACGGACGTGATAAATCCCGCTTCTACGAACAGAACAAATCGAAGTCCGAATAACCTGCCTTTTTTCGAGTTTAAAAAAGACTAATTAAATCATACGTTTAGCGCGCATATTAATAATTTATTTAGCGTTTCCAAAAACCCTTTTTCTATCTTGATATAGGTCAAATTGCTGCACCGATCGAAGGGTAAGATAACACGTGCTGATGGATGCAATTTCAATACTTATTAACGACATTTAAAGAATACCTTATGACTGACCAGAATATCAATTCCCGAAATAATCGAAGAAAACCCACTCGACATATCGCGAACATCCGTGAAACCATCGAAGACATTAGGGAAATCGACAATTTTGAAAGTCATGCTGATCACGCACAGTCGTTACTGGCTCGACTCAAGTCAAAACAGCGAAAATCTATTATCCAGTCTGCTCTGACCACCCATCTTCAGGCTGAGGATTTGAAACCTTATCAGGCCGAGCTCATTAAGATGCAGATCCATCTCGAAAAAACCGAT
>JAAEOZ010000371.1 GCA_024222685.1 Gammaproteobacteria bacterium
GTATAAAATAACCGACTAAACCCCCACATTTCCTACAAATTGCATCACCTCCTGGTCAATCCTTTTGCAGAAGGCTTCAGCAAGTTGCGACGGTGGGCGATGCGAAGGTGTTAGGATGGCTATATCGAATGGCAACCTCGGCCGAAACGGACGGAAGGTGAGCAGAGCATCCTTGCCACGAAAGTGGTGATAACTGGCTGCACTGATTTGATCCACCAATGAATAGGCGACACCTTCTTCAACTAGGCTCATACCGGGGATGAAGATCGACATTTCAAAGCGAATGTTTAATCGCTTTCCAGCTTCTTCGAATGCTCGCTTGATATCCTGGTGAGTGAAATGTTCAGGATATAGTGCCGCCATTGGCGCATTGTCCAAATCGTGAGGCGTAAGATAGGGTTTCGTGGCCAGCGGATCATCTTTGCGTAGCGCACAAACGCACTCAAGGAAAATCGGCTGGATATTCATGCCGCTTTTATGCAACGGCATCT
The DNA here is from genome assembly GCA_024222685.1 of Gammaproteobacteria bacterium. Classification (GTDB taxonomy): domain Bacteria; phylum Pseudomonadota; class Gammaproteobacteria. The sequence goes on from JAAEOZ010000371.1 coordinate 492, forward strand.
CTGTCAGGCCAATATCGTATTGCTGAGATGCGATCCATTCGTAAATTTTGATTGACGAGCGCGTCATGATAGAGGCGGTAACGGCCGGCCGGTTCTTAACGAAATTTGTTACCATATTCGGTAATAAAAACAACGAAGCCCCCGGCATTGAAGCGATTTTCAATCGGCCACGGTCGAGATCACCGATTTCGCGCATGGTCTGAGCTGTACGGTTAATGCGATCGAGAACTTGCGCGGCTTCCTCAAATAAAAAATGTGCTTCTGGTTTAGGAACTAACCGCCCCTGTCGTCTTTCAAACAACTGAAATCCCAGTTCGGTTTCGAGTTTGGCTAGCATGGCACTGACGGAAGGTTGAGTTCGATTCAACGCCCTGGACGCAGCACTGACCGAGCCAGTACGCATGATTTCGCTGAATGCTTGTAATTGTCGGATAGAAAGGTTTGCTCTCATGTTTTGATTATATTCAATAAATCTATGGAGTTAAAGATATTAACAGTTTGTACTTATAGGTTGTTTCCATTATTCTAAAAAAAAAACAAACAATCACTCAAAACTGAAAGGAGTAACCAATATGTCAAATGAAAATTCGCGTAAAAGTTCCAGACTCGGCGATGTCTCTCGCCGATCTTTTCTCACCACGACTGCCGCCGCTGGAGCAGCAATACTGACTGCACCCTATATAAAGACAGCCCGGGCAGGCGGGCGCAAAATTACAGTCCGTGATCCGGGCGGACCATTCACTGCTGGTTTCAAGGCAGCCTATTATGATCCTTTCAAGGCTGAGACGGGTATTGAGGTCGTCGGCATTCAGGGTGAACACGAACCTACCGGAATGATGAAAGCGATGGTTGAGGCAAAGAACTACACCTGGGATGGTGCGCTTTTATCAAAGTCATCACACCAGTCTTTGGTTAATTTAGGCTATCTTGAACCCATTGCGCCAAAGGGTGGGCCAGGTAAGCACGTCAGTGAAGTGCCAGAAAGTCTTCGTGGCGAATTTATTCTTGGTAACGATGTTTACGCGACTTTGATCGCCTATCGTAAAGATGTACTTGGTGACAATGGGCCAAAGAATTGGGCTGATTTTTGGAATACAGATAAAGTTCCTGGGGCGCGAGCTTTACGCAAACACCCATTTGACACTATAGA
>JAAEOZ010000372.1 GCA_024222685.1 Gammaproteobacteria bacterium
AAATCCCGGAGAGATCAGTTGGAACCCGCCAGTTACAGGCACCTTCGGTCAGATATATGGCCCTGTTACGGTGTCGGTCGAAGACGGAAATGAAGATGGATCACCACCCAACACTACGAGTTTCAGTATCACGGTAAGCCCGCCCGACGATGACTCCGACATGGTAGCCAATTATGATGACCTATGCCCGGCGGATATGGATGAGACCAATACCGACTTCGATGACGATGGTATTGGCGACATCTGCGATCCTGATGATGATGATGACGGCATGCCGGATAACTATGAAAATGCTAACTCACTTAATCCATTGGATGCGAGCGACGCTGAACTGGACAGCGATGGTGATGGTATATCCAATCTTCAGGAATATTTCAATAGCACCGACCCGAATATTCAAAACCTGGTCATAGATGCGACAGGTTACCTGACGCCTTTCGAATTAACACCGCCTGACCCAACGACCATTAGCGAGCTTGCAACTGCTGTAGTAACAACTGACTACGGACCTTATCGACCAGGTAGTCATACCATTACCTGGACCGCAGTCAATAGTAGCAATAGTAACCTGGGTAGTAAGGATCAGACCCTTGATATCCGACCACTGCTAAACTTCGGTACCAGCCAGCTAGCCGAAGAAGGTGCTGCTGTCAATATTGGCATTAGTTTGAATGGCAACGCAGCCGCATATCCGGTTACCGTTAATTATCTGGTATCAGGTACAGCGACTAATCCAGACGACCACGATGCAGTGGTTGGGTCTGTGGTTTTCAATTACCCGAGCCTGTCGGAAACCATAACATTCAATGTTTTGCCAGATGCTCTGGTCGACTCGAATGAAACCGTGGTGTTTACCATTGATAGCGCGACCAATGCCGCTATCGGCAGCAGCAAAAGTCATCAGGTGACTATCGTAGAAGAAAACGTGACGCCGGAAATCGAAATCCTGGTAAGCCAGGTTGGAGCGGGATCAGTAGGTTCAGCTTATGTCGAACTCGGTGCAGTAACTGTCGATGCAATTGTAAACGACGTGAATAGTTCGCAGTCCCATTCCCTGGATTGGTCGGGAACCTCCAGCAGTCTCAGCCCTCCGACCGTGACTAATATGACTCAGTGGAATTTCCCCCCGGTTGCTGGTAACTACTTGATCGATATTGTTGTAACAGATAATGGCAGTCCACCAGAATCTACCCGCATAAGTCGCTTGCTGAACATTCTTGCAACTGCACCTACCCTGACTAACCTGGATACCGACAACGATGGTACCACTGATGACATTGAGGGATTTGATGACAGTGATGGTGATGGAATTCCAGATTACCTTGATGCCAATGATGCACCTTCTGAATCCAATTTGATTCCAAACCAGACAGTGGATATGACTAGCAGTTCCGTTATTGCAACCGATAGTGGGCTAAAGCTCTCGATTGGCAACACCGCGCGAGCATCTGGCAATTTCGGAGCGTTATTAACTGATAGTGACATCTCGAGATTTGGTAGTGTTGATGGTGGAGCTCCGATCAATCCTGTAGATTCCGCGAGTCATTTCGGGGGGATATACGATTTTGCTGTGAGTGGAGTGATTCCTGGCAGCTCTGTGAGAGTGATCATACCCCTGCAAAGCGGCATTCCGAAAAATGCCGAGTATCGGAAATTCAACCCGGCGACCGGCTGGACAAGCTTTGTAGAGGATAATAATAATTCTCTCGCCAGTGCAGTCGGTGAACTGGGTGCCTGCCCGGAGCCTGGTAGCAATAAATATCGGAGTGGCTTGAACTATCTCGATAACTGTATCGAGTTGACTATTAAGGACGGTGGTCCTAATGATACCGATAATACAGTAAACGGTCAGGTTGCTGATCCTGGAGCAGTTGGCCTTAGCCTGTCATCTCCTCAAGTTGACGCTGTTAAAGAGGGCGGAGGCCGTTTACCACCGGTATTGCTGCTGATGCTGGTATTAGTTGCCGGTTTCACTACCTGGCGACAGATAATAGCGAAATCAAAATAGCCGTCGCAGGAACCTGTTGGATTATTACTGAATGAATTTACCATTGAAGATTTCTATTATTATTTTCAGCATCACTTTTAGCTGTACTGTCGAAACCATAAATGCTGCCTATGATGGGGACACACAATTCGATCCCGTAGACGAGTTGAAAGTTGAAACCGTAGGAGAGACTGTCGAAGCACCACCAGTCCAACGAACCCGGAAGAGGAGAAAGAAAGCGGTTGATTCGCTGTTTCGGTACACCTATGACATTTCCGTTATTAATGACGATAATATTCGCCTGGCACAAAATGATCTGGATATACGCTCAGATCTTGTTACGAGCATGGCGCTCCAGGCAAAAGGTACACTGGAACTGGATAAATTCAGTATTCTGGATTTTGGTACCCGGGCAACTTATAACAAGTTTAAAACATTTGATACTCTCGATAGCCTGGACTTCGATATAAATGCTCGTTTTCGTTTCGGGTTTAATGCTGGATTTACAGCACCAACCTATTTTGTCGGTGGCAGTATCGGTGGCACAGAGTTTACAGAGACAGAAATGCGGGACTCAAACCATATTTCACTATCTGCAGGCCTCAACAAGTGGATCACAAATACCATCAGTATGAACCTGGGTTGGGGTTACAGGAAACACGAATCAAAAAGCCGAGCTTACGATACAAGTCAAAACAGTTTGTTCGTCAATCTTGATACCAATTTGTCCTCGACAAGCCTGGTTTACACAACTATTACCTACGCAACCGGTGATATTGTATCCAGCGCTACTCCTACTCTGGATATCATCAACGCAGCCGATGTCATTGAACCTGACGATGCATTCGGTGGTATCGGTCTAAACCAGTTCGCCTACCGGATAGACACGGATACCATCATATTTACCTTCGGCTACAATAAAATTATCACGCAGGGGTTGTCGTTAGATGTATCAGCCCGCTTTGTAGAAAGTACAGCCAGTAGTATTGGTTATGATCGGACACTACTCACGGCAGGCTTGCTCGGGAGATTTTGACCATGAATCAAGTTAAAACTTTAGGTAAACACTACGTATTGATGTTAGTCATTGTACTAATCACTGCCTGTGGTGGCGATGGTAACGAATACCAGGGATCACCCCCGGGAGTTACCCTGAACACACCAAATAAATTTATGACGTTTTCAAATCGGCAGTTCGACCTGACCGATTACGCCACTGAGTACTACAAAGCAATTGCCCGCGCAAGCGCACGCGACAGACTGCAACAATTTATCACCCTCAATGAAATTGACACAGCGGGCCCCGATGCCCATGTCACTTTTCGCGACACCAAAGATCTAGGGTATGGCCGCAATATCTACATGCGTAGTTACCCAAATCCAAGTGCTTGCGGCGGTCAAATGCTCGCAATTTATGCACACAATTTTGT
>JAAEOZ010000373.1 GCA_024222685.1 Gammaproteobacteria bacterium
GTCGACAAGATTGGATTGGGCGAGTCTACTTGATTTGGAATATAAAAAATATGTTAGCTATATGGATGCCATAAAAACCAGTCATAACAGCCCAATCCTGCACTGTTGAAATGATCTGCCGTGAATTCACCCTGTCAAGGACGTAACCGCTTTGCGGTGATTCATATTTTACGCTAACAATTAGGAAATAGAACATGTCATTACTCGATATTAGAAAGATAGTTATACAACTGGAAGAAACCCACAAGGAAATGCAAAGGCCTGTTTCACCAGCCAGCCGAAAAGTCACCGTCGCTGCAGTAATCAACAACCCTTACGCGGGACAATATACCGAAGACCTTGAGCCTTTGTACGATCTCGGCAAAGAAGTTGGTGGGCTATTGGCCGAGCGTGGTGTGCAGGCACTAGGTGTGAAACCTGATGAAGTCGAAGCCTACGGTAAAGGTGCCATTATTGGATTAGACGGAGAGATTGAACATGCCGCAGCGGTCATGCATCCACGATTTGGCGGCCCGGTACGCGTGGCTGTCGATCATGGCAACGATATTATTCCGTCAACTAAAAAGGTGGGCGGCCCCGGGTCAGTTCTGGTCATGCCGATTACGCAAAAAGACAGTATCTGGAGCTTCGATCATATGGATGCATCTGAAATCGCAATCGCCGATGCACCAAAAGGTAATGAAATGGTCATTGCGGTTGCGCTGGCAATCGGGGGACGCCCACTGCATCGTACCAAAAAAGATCCGTAGATCGTGGGGTTGAGGTTGCCATTATGCGGCTTGACAACCTCGATCGATGGATCTATCGTATTACGATATTACTATCGATCAGATTAATATCATGTCAACCGTAACCGTTTCCCCGAAATACCAGGTTGTAATTCCCAAGGAAGTCAGAGAATCCATGGGAATTTATTCCGGTCAGAAAATCCAGGTGCTGACTTATCAAAATCGTATTGAGCTCATCCCGATTAAACCCATGAAGAAAATGAAAGGTTTCCTGAAAGGCATTAATACCGGTGTTGATCGCGACGACGATCGAGTATGAATGTGGTGGATTCATCCGCCTGGCTATCCTATTTCGCCGGCGATAAAAATTCTGGGCAATTCGCCAAACCAATTGAAGCGATAGACAAGTTACTTGTTCCTAGCATTACCTTAACCGAGGTCTTCAAATGCATACTGAGACAAAGAAACAAAGAATCGGCATTTGAGGCCATAGCCCACATGGAGCAAGGAACTGTTATTCCTCTGGACAGCAATATAGCAATAAATGCCGCCAGCTTTGGGGTAGAGCTTAAATTGCCGCTGGCGGATAGCATTATCTACGCAACAGCTCGAAAATTTAATGCAATAGTCTGGACTCAGGATGCGGATTTCAAGAACCTGAGTGATGTCAAGTTTTATCCTAGAGCTAAAGGCACATAACGTATGATATACAAAGCCCTATGACAACCTGTCACAAATAATCCAGCTCCAGTGGATACTCCGACAGCAGTACCGGACCATCAGCACTAAGCCATATCGGCTGCTCCAGCTTAACGCCCTCTACACCACCCAATTCGCCGACATAGCATTCAATACAAACCACCATATTCTCTTCGAACATACCATCGTAAGCACCCCATTCCTCGTCTTCGCGATACCAGATAAATGGGTATTCGACGCCGAGACCACAGCCGTGTGCAACATCGGCATAACGATTGGGCACACAATTGTCGGGCAACTGAAACGCCTTATCAGAGTATTCAAGAAAACCTGCACCGACCTTGAGTAGCTCGGTATTGTGCTGTAATTGTTGATATGCCAGTGAGTAGAGTTTGCGTTGACTATCTGTGGGCTTTTTATCACCAACCACCCAACTTCTTGATATGTCGTTGTAAAACCCCATCGGCCCGATCAAATCGGTATCGAAAGCTAGCATGTCACCATTTTCAATAACTCGATGCGAAGTTTCCTGAAACCAGGGATTAGTTCGCGGCCCTGTACTAAGCAGACGTGTTTCAGGATACTCACCACCACGCTCGATGCTGGTCTGCATGAACATCGCCAGGGCATCGGATTCACGCATACCGGGCTCGAGCCTTCCTCGCATGAAGGCAACACTGGCTTCACAGGTTTGTAAGGAACGCTTTAATACAGCAACCTCGTCGAGTGATTTTATTGACCGTGCTTTTTCCATGATCGACTGCCCCTCAAGCAGGCTGAGAGACAATTTTTCGCTTTCTCTCATCATGATTAAATCGGCACGATCGATTGCCAGTTTCTTTTCGACAACTCCTTTTTCAGCCAATAGCGACAGCATCGACTGTGCCCAGCGTCGGCCCATTTCTTCGCCTCGGTAGCCGACTGCCATGAAATCTGTGGTCAAAGAAGGGCGAATATCGTCAACAAATCCTTTCGATAAATGCGCTGAACTGGACAACTCGAACAACACGATATCACCGCTGGCAAAGACCATGGCATATCGACAATTATTATGCATCGTCCAGACCTGCATATTGCGAGTACCGGTGGCATAACGGATATTTACCGGATCAAATAAAACAATCGCCGGGCAATCGACTTCGATGAGTCGGCGTTTGATCTGTTCGAGTCGGTAAGTCTGAATGCCCGTCTGAGTGACCTCGTCAACGATAGTAATATTCTGATTAGCCATGTGGCGGCACCAGCACCAGTTTACCGGTATGTTTTTTCGAGAGAAAATCCTGCTGGGCAAGTACAATGTCACTTAGTGCATAGGACTTCGCCACTACGGGTTTTATCTCAACTTTTTCAATATAGCTTATCAAAGCCGGTAGAATCGATTCATCCTGGTAAGTGCAACCAAAAAAAGACAGGTCTTTCAAGTAAAGTGTACGCACATCGAGTTCGACAATCGGACCGGCAATCGCACCTGCGGTGACATAACGACCACCACGTTTAAGCACTTCGAGTAGACCCGGCCACTGCGGCCCCGCGACCAGATCCACAACTACGTCAACACTTTCCCTGTTCAGCACTTTTGCTATATCGACATTACGATCAATTACCCTGTCGGCACCGAGGGCCATCACATCCTCTGCCTTACTCGCCGATGCAATAGCTAACACAGTGGCACCGCGACGCTTACACAACTGCACGGCGGCAGAACCCACCCCACCTGAAGCACCTGTGATCAAAACGGTTTCAGCTCCGATACCAGCTCTTTTCAACATACCTTCAGCGGTCGTATAAGCGCAGGGGAAAGAAGCCAGTTCAATGTCTGTTAAATCGCAGTCAACCCTTAATGCATCGACAGCATATGTTTTTGCATACTGAGCAAAACCACCATCGCATTCAGAACCAAAAGTACGACAGGCAAACCCGTCTCCCTCAACTTTCGTGGTTTGAATTGTTCGAACCAGTACCCGCTCAGCAATACGGTCTCTATCGACATCAGTACCTACAGCCACTATTTCCCCACACACATCCGCGCCCTGAATTCGGGGAAATTCGAGTGGCTGACCTGACCAGCTGGCGTCTTCATTGTCGGCACTATCGAAGCCTTCACTACCACCCGCGTTGGTGTCGGTAGTCACCGATTTAGAATACCAGGCGATACGGGTATTGATATCGGTATTATTAATGCCGGCGGCTCCGACGCGGATTAATACTTCGTCCGCCCTTAGCTCAGGAACAGGCACATCATTTCGATAGTCGAGCATCTCGAAGCCACCATGACCAGTCAGGTATACCGCTGTCATTTTTTCTGGCATATATTTCTCCGTGTTAAGCGCTTAATTCTATGGGAAACTTTGACATACTGAAACAACTAGTCGATAGCCATGAGTCTCACACAGAATCTAATCACGCTGATACGCAATAAACCTGTGCAGCCCGCTGACCTCGAAACCGCGGCCATGTTTACTCTCGACGCGGTAGCAACCGCCTATGCCGGTAGCGCTACAGCAGTAGGACAGGTGTTAAAACAATGGGCTGGCGGTACTGAGCTGGACATGAAACGTCAGGTCCTGTTAATGGGCGCCTTAACTCACATTACCGAAACTGACGATTTACACCGTGCTTCGGTCACGCATCCGGGATGCGTGGTTGTGCCAGCAGCATTGGCTCTCGGTGAAAAGCTAAACTCGACACCACAACAGATTTTAACTGCTATCCTGCATGGTTTCGAGGCCATGTGCCGAATCGGTTCAGCAGTCGGACCGACTCACTATAAAGTCTGGCACAACACCGCAACCTGCGGCCCTTTCGGCTCTGCGATGGCAGCAGCCAGTTTACTGGGGTTAGATGATGAACAGACTATGCACGCGCTTGGCAATGCTGGTACCCAGTCTTCCGGCTTCTGGCAATTTATGGAAACCAGTGCGATGAGCAAACATTTACATGCAGGTCGAGCGAGTGAGTCAGGTTTACTCGCTGCAGAACTTGCTTCTCATGGATTTACTGGTTCGCCCGAAATTCTGGAAGGCGAGAAAGCAATGTTTACCGGCATGTGCGCCGATCCGATTCCTGAAAACATTCTCAGAGATGCCAGCGCCCCATGGCAGTTGACACTCACCTCGATAAAACCCTGGCCATCCTGCAGACACACACATCCAGTCATCGACTGTGCTCTGGAATTGCATGAGCAATTGAATGAAGAAGAAATATCTCAAATCGAAATTCAAACATACCAGGCAGCTTTAGACGTTTGCGACAGGCCCGAACCTGAGAACGAGTACCAAGCAAAATTCTCACTGTATCATTGCGTTGCAATAGCCCTGCTCGATGGCGAGGTGACTCTTAACTCGTTCACTGAAGAAGCAATAAACAGGACTGATAAACTGCGACATAAAGTCAACATCATAGTAGAGGAACCCTATGCCTCAAATTATCCTGCGGCCTGGGGCAGTTCAGTCAGGATAATAACCTCCAGTAACCGAACGCTAGATGCTAGCCGAAAAGATTGTAAGGGCGATCCCGAACTTGCTTTGTGTAAAACAGAAATGCAAGATAAAGCCGTAGATTTGATGATGTATGGTGGAATGACCCGGTCTGCAGCATCTGAAATTTGTGACACTATCCTGTCATTAACCGGCTACAACATTGAAGTGATATTATTCAGCCAGTTCATTGCTGCAATAAACCAGGAGTAATATTAAGCCCCTAATTCACTGGTTAAATTATCCATTGACTTTATCTGGCGCCGACCTGCTTTTTTCGCTTGATACATCGCTTTGTCAGCGGCCTCCAAAAGAGCCGTCCATGATCCAGCGTGATCCGGAAAGGTCGCGACCCCGATGCTAATGCTCAGATTTATCCGCTTACTATCCGATACTGGAATACTGAGCCCGACAATTTTATTAAACAGTCTCTTAGCAAAACCGTTAGCCCTGAAGAGTGAGGTTTCAGGTAATATTATTACGAATTCCTCGCCACCATAGCGTGCTGCCAAATCTTCCTCCCGAATGGACTGCTGCAACGTCTTCGCCAGTTGCTGGAGAACTATATCTCCTGCTCTGTGCCCATAGGTATCATTAATTTGTTTAAAATGGTCAATATCGAGCATGTAGATAGAAACGGGGTGATCATATCGAGCGGCCCTGTGTACTTCCTCAGTCAGTTGCCTTTCCAGTTCCATACGGTTGCTCAGTTTAGTCAGAGAATCATGTGATGAGAGGAATTCGAGTTTTTCCTCCAGCTCCTTTCGATCAGTAATATCGTGCAGAGTGACAAATACTTCGTAAGGCTCATCATCACCTGCCTTAAACATTGGAATGGCGTTTATACTCAACCAGACATACTTCTTCTTTTTTTGATTAAAAACACCTGCAATCACACCGAGCACCGATTTGCCGGTACGAAGTGCCTGTATCGATGGATGCTGTTCGCTGGGCAATTCTGAGCCATCTTCCTTTATCACCTTCCAGCTCAGATCAGTCGTACTCCTGCCAAGAAACTGTTCACGGTTTAATCCAAAAATTTCCAGCAGTGCAGGATTACAGTCAACCAGGCTGCCATCACTACGCTGATAGAATACACCCTGAGACATGTTTTCAAACAGGATTCTATACTTGTCTTCATGTATGAACCAGAGAGCGGCATTTCGAATCAGATCACGAGCTGAGTTAAAACCAAGCTTCTTCTTGATGTTTGCCTGATGTGCTTCAATTGTCTTTACGCTCAGGTTCAACTTATCGGCAATCACACCGTTTGACAAGCCCTGTCCAAGCAAATCGAAAACTGTCAGTTCACGATTTGATAACCTGTCTATTGAGACCGGCACTTCCGAGTTAGCATTGCTCTTAACCTGACCAGTGAGTATCTTGTCGCGCTGTTTTTTGCTCAGATATACCTTGTCATTCAGAACCTGACGAATAGCCTCAAGAAAAGTCTCTGTAGACACATCCTTGCCAACGTAGCCCTGCGCACCCACCTTTAGCACTCTTTGTGCATATAGCGATTCATCATGCATCGATGCAACTAGAACCCTGATTTTCGCGTCGTAGGCTTTAATATGTTCTATTAAATCTATACCACTACCATCCGCCAGAGAAAGATCTACAATGACCAGGTCAGGCCTGTCTGATTTTATTTTCTGAAGGGCCTGAGACATACTACCTGCCTCACCGCAAAATTCCAGATCGCGTTCTTCAGAAATAAGGTGTGACAGGCAGCCTCGCATTAACGGATGACCATCAACAATAAAAATTTTGTTCGACCCACCACTCATAGTTCCCTACCAAAGCTGTCTATCACGACCGATTGCACACTAACCTATTGGCAGCTAATCAAAAGATCACTGATTAAGACACATCACATATTCAGGCCAATTTAACTACTACACCCCTGGTTGCCAATAGGGAAAATCCCTATATCAATCTTAAAATATCATGCGCATGATAATAACTATCAGTTAACGCAAATGAGGAATTTGAGTATCAGAAATAGACGGAATTCAAGCCTCATTACTGGGAAGATATCTCAACTATTATTAAACTTTTTGACAGAAATCAATGATGGCAAACAAAACTTTTGTTATTGGTAGAAGCGGTGATATTTGCATTGAAGATGAAAGCATAAGTTACAAACACGCAGTACTTCAATTACGCGATAATGAAATTTACTTGCGTGACCTTGGGTCGACTTATGGCACATATCTAGTAAAGAACAATCGCCCAATTCGCTTTTACGAAGGTTATGTACAGCTAAATCAGGTCGTGATGTTTGGCAATATAACCTGCCTTATCAACTCACTACTTGAGCAGGTGGATCAGGCCCCTTTCACATTCAATAGCATCAATTGTGCCTGAATAGAATTGTCGTCAGCTAAACTGATATTACCCGGCTGTCTGACTAAAGAACTCTGCGTAAAGTCTAATACGCATATTGTGATTCGATTTTCGGTTGTTATTTCGATAATTCTAGTAATATAGTTGACAAATAATTCTTACTGACTATTATAGGGGCATGAAACTTGAAACCGCAGCACTCATCCTCGCTAAGATTGGCAACCCGACAAGGCTTAAAATCGTGCGCATGCTGGTACGAGCAGGAGACCAGGGGCTAGCCGTAGGTGCTATTCAGAAAAAACTCAAGATTCCCGGTTCCACTCTTACGCATCATATCTCTCATCTAAAAAATGCCAGGGTAATCAGGCAGGAACGTCATCAGGCTACTCTGTACTGCATTATGGAATTTCAACAATTAAGTAAGCTGGTGGCATATCTGACTGAAGAATGTTGTAAAGAAGAAAATTCTCAGGATTCAGGGGCCTGATTTTTTAACAACCCATTAATTTCGGTAATACTAGAATTATGAATATACAATCTATCGTCGAAACAGGCACAAATCGCGCTTCACAGTTCAGGTCACTTATGCAGGTTATCAAGGATCCCGTATTCATCACACTGCTGCTTTTGATGACCATTCTAATGCTAGTGGATTCAACCCAGTTAAAAACCAGTATTATCAAAACATTGACCGCGCTTTGGGAAATGCTGCCTTTTTTCGCTCTCGCAATCGGTATAGCTGCTTATGCGAAAGCCAGCCAGGCAGACGCATTGATTGCCCGCGCCTTCAGTGGCAATCCGCTACGCGCGACTATTCTTGCGGCCCTGGTGGGCGCAATTTCTCCATTTTGCTCCTGCGGGGTAATTCCGCTTATTGCAGCGATGCTCGGCGCTGGCGTACCTTTAGCCCCGGTCATGGCTTTCTGGATTGCCTCACCGATCATGGATCCGGAAATGTTCGTACTGACCGCCGCAGGTATTGGAATCAACTTTGCCATTGCCAAAACAATTGCAGCCATGGCAATGGGCCTGTTTGCCGGACTTGCTGTATTGATGCTGCAACGCTTCGGTTATCTGTCCAGTCCTTTACAGAAAGGAATTAGCCGGGGTTGCGCGGCAAGCTGCGAGAGCGAGATCAGCACAGGCCTTAAATGGAAATTCTGGCATGACGCATCCAGGATAACCGCATTTAAACAGGAAGCCACCTCCATCGGCATTTTCCTCGGAAAATGGTTAACACTGGCATTCTTCCTCGAAACCCTGATGGTGGCCTATATTTCCTCCGACTGGATAATCGCTTATGTCGGAGAAGATAATCCGTTTGCAATTCCACTGGCTGCGGTAGTCGGCGCACCGTCTTATCTTAATGGTTATGCTGCCATTCCACTGATATCAGGCCTGGTGTCTATTGGCATGACTCCAGGAGCCGCGATGGCATTTATTACAGCAGGCGCAGTGTCATCAATCCCAGCCGCCATCGCGGTTTATGCACTGGTGAAAAAACCGGTATTTATGCTCTATCTTCTGCTGGGATTAAGCGGTGCCATGCTGTCGGGTTGGGCTTATCAGATTTCCGGTTTGAGTATTTAATTTAACCTGGAAACCCAATAATTCAGATAGTTATGGGCATATTGCTGAAACATACATTGAACAAGGCTATTTAGACCAATAGAATAATCACCAATTATCCGCCACTACGGGAAACAGCCATGACAAGATTTGTAGAACTCAATACACCGATTGGAGAAGTGGTCTTTATCAATCCGGATCAGGTGACCCAACTAAAAGATAAGGACGATGTCACGCATGTGCACTTTATAGCCGACAGTAGTGGACCCAGTTTTACGGCGGTGCATATGCCTATACGAGACGTCGCCAGGCTTTTGTCAGATGCGTAATACTCATAATCACCTGATAGTTCTGTTGGTTATTTTCCTCAGTGGCGCCCTGATTTCACCCGTATCTGCGCAGCAAAACAAACCCCTGCTCGACAAGAACAGAATTTCTCTCGGTGCTGGCATTTCTGACAACTCGGTTGGTAGAATAGATGAGACCGGTTTCCAGATTTTTGTCGGCTACGACCTGAATCAGATAAACGTGATGCAAGGCGTTAAAAGCTCAGTGGAGTTTGGTTTAATCGATTTTGGCTTCCGGCGCGATAGTACTGGCATCTGGGGGACTTATGTCATCGAAGGTGGGATTGATCAGGGCTTTGGCTGGTTAGCTCGCGCCGGCCTCGATATCGGTGATGACAACGGTTTAATGTTCGGCGCTGGCATTGGTTACCGAATCGATCAAAGCAAACAGTTTCGAATTGAATATGTTGTACGTGATGATGTAGATTCGCTGCAGTTTAATCTTATCTTTCACTGATAGACAACATTTCAGGAACACTGGAAAAACTATGGATGCAACAAACCAACAAAGCCATTTACAAAGTAGAAGAGATGGCGGTGGCACCGAAACCATGTCGGACTGGTATTTAAAATCCGAGACCGGACCACTTCGGGATGTACTCCTGGGTCCCGCAGAAAGCTTCCGATGGCTTGGACTGGAAAACGCGGAATACAGCTCACTGGTTCGAGACACGCTACGCCGTGGCCGGGTTTTCGATAAAGATCTGGCGCTAACACAGCACGCGGAAATGGTGCAGGCCTACCAGCAGGCAGGGACTACATGCCACTTTCTGCCTGTAGACAACAATACCCCCTACCAGGTATATGCCAGGGACTCATCGTTTATGACACCTTACGGTGCCGTCATCTGCCAGATGGCCAATCCACGGCGGCGCGGTGAGTATGCTCCAGCATTACGGTTTTATCTGGAAAATAATATTCCAGTTTATGACATGGTCTCAGCGGGCAGTTTTGAAGGTGGAGATTTTAATATTATAAAACCAGGGGTGGCGCTGATTGGTTACACTGATCATCGTAGTGAATCTGTTGCTGCACATCAGATTGCCGACTGGTTTATTGCCGAGGGATGGGAAATTAAATTCGCGCCTATTGACCCGTTTTATGTCCACATCGACTTAATGGTCTGCATGCTCACCGAAAACTGCGCGGCAGTCTGCCTCGAGACAACCGAAGAAGATATCGTCGACTGGCTAAGACAGAAAAATATCGAAATCATACCCGCGACATTTGAAGAAACCATGACACTTGGTTGTAATGTTGTTGCATTGGGTAATGAAAAAGTTCTCTCTACTCTTGCAGCAAAAGATCTAAACCAGAAAATGCGCGCAATCGGTCTGGATGTCTACGACCCTGATATGACTATGTTTACCTGGGCAGGCGGCGGTGTTCATTGTATGTGTCAACCATTACGACGCGATGCTGACTGAGTAGCGAACAAAAGCAAAGGCCGAAGCGGCATGGGAGCAATTGCGAACCGAATAGCTGGCAGGTAATGTCTCACTCAATTCGCATTACCGACATATCCACTTCCTATTGCAGAAAAAGGCAGGTCGAGGCCTAAAGCAGGCACCTGACGGGCCACCCATGCAGTAAATGTATTACTGTTAGGCCCGGGAAATGCTTTATAAACCGTTCTCCAGGGATAAGCTCTGGCAGCGACATCCACAGCATCGATTAATGCATCAACACCCTCGCCTCTATACGACCCCAGCAATTCCGGCTTTTCGCCATACCAGTGGCGATCAGGAATGTCCTGCCTGATACGAAGTACATCACCTCCGTAATTACCACGCCAGCCGAACACATCGTAAACCGTATATTGCCTTGCACCAGTGCGTTTTACCGCAATCCAGGTATGGATCGCAAACCAGCCTCGCCATCCCCAGGTATCCGCGCCATAGACCTGAATGACGGCTTCTTCGGTCTCTTTCGGGTCAGGAGCGATACCGGCCGAGATACGGCTGGCGTTGTACCATTCGGCGTGGCTTGCGCAGCCAACCAGCATGATTGCTGCCACCACAGGCAGCAGTAATTTCAAGCGATGCATGATTCAATAGTGCTAAATATGCGTGGAAAGTTCAATATTTTTTAAAACCAAACAACTCGGGATTCGGATTTAATGCCCATCAGTTCCATGTAAAATACCAACGGATTGACAGATTCAAACAGCAAGTGACGGGCTATGTTCAGAAAAGTTTACGTATCAATGTCGTTATTAATAGTTCTGGCTGTAACATCCACCAATGTCGCTTCGCA
>JAAEOZ010000374.1 GCA_024222685.1 Gammaproteobacteria bacterium
ACCTATTTTCACGGTTAAAATCTTTTCCTTTTCTTTTCTCAAGACTTTGACTATAACCTTCTTGCCAACTTCGGTTTGCGCGACGAAGTTACGCAAGCGATTAACATCACTTATTTCACTATTATCATATCCGATTACAATATCGCCTCTTTCGAAGCCTGCTTCCTTGGCAGGGGAATCATCCTGTACATCACTTATCAATACTCCTTCGGTAACCTCTACACCAAATTGCTCTGCAAGCGATTCGTCCATATTCTGAATGGCTACACCTAACCAGCCTCGAGTCACTTTTCCTTTATCAATCAGGTCTCTGAGCACGGCTTTTGCCATGTTGACAGGAATAGCAAATCCTATTCCCTGGTAGCCCCCGGAACGAGTGAAAATTGCCGTATTAATTCCTATAATCTCTCCATCGATATTCAGTAATGGGCCTCCACTGTTTCCGGGATTAATCGCCGCGTCGGTTTGAATAAAATTTTCATAATTTGCAATGCCAACGCCTGATCTGCCTATCGCACTGACAACACCGACTGAAACGGTATGGGTAAGGCCAAAAGGGTTGCCGATTGCGATAGCCCACTGTCCTTGC
>JAAEOZ010000375.1 GCA_024222685.1 Gammaproteobacteria bacterium
ATTTAAGCCGATGCCTGCGCCGACCCCGGAGCCGATATACAGATAGGTGAAGTTTATCCGGCGAAGCCGGGCCTGGGCGTGCAATTCCGACAGTACGGCCAGGTTTACGTCGTTGTACAAAGTGACTGGGTAATCGAGCTTATGCGCAATTGCAGCTGCAAAGCTATGGCCTTCGATAGCCCTTAATGCAGGAGCGATTAACACTTCATCCTGTGTTGTGACACCTGGAATCGCAATGCATACGGCAGAAATTTTTGACACCTGTGGAATTACCTGCCTGACCTCGGTAAGCACCGACAGAATGGCGTTGATAACCGAATCGATGTGCTCAAAATCGTCGAAAGAATGGGGTGGCAGTTGTCGAATCTGGCCGGCGTAGTCGATCCAGGAGATTTGAATGCGGTACTGTTCGTCGACAGGCTGTAATCTTAAACCAATTGCAAAAGCAGCGTTGGGGTTTAGCGCCAGAGGGGATTTAGGGCGACCACGTAGCGGTGCGACCTGATCGGTGGCGGGTGTCGCATTTTGCAGTAATCCACTATTGAGTAACTCGTTGGTCACCGAAGATACTCCAGCGGCCGATAGATTCAGCGCAGGTATCAATCCAGAACGAGATGTGGGACCGTTTTTACGGATATAGTCCAGTACTGCTCTGCGGTTTAGTGCTCTTATCCGACTCGGACCGGCTGCTTTGATGTTATCTGGCATAAGCGATAGAGGCTCCTGATGGCGATCATAAGATATAATTTTTATTTCGCAAAGTAAATAATATATGATTATAGTAGTTTCATAAAACACATAAAACAATCATGATGAGTATCACAGAAATTTCTAAATCGACTCCAGCTGAACTGGTTAAGGCCTTACTTGGGGAAATCGAAGCCAGCCTGTCCGAAGCGGTGAAACAGCGGGGTTTAGCCAGTCTGGTGGTATCTGGCGGCAATACACCGCGAGCGCTATTCGAAGCGTTGTCGCAATGCGAATTACCCTGGTCTCAGATTACCATCACCCTGGCGGATGAACGCTGGGTCGATATCAGCTCTGAAGCCAGCAACGAGGCGATGGTTCGTAAAACATTACTTCAGGGTCCTGCATCGGAGGCCAATTTTGTGCCGCTGAAAAACACTGCAGAAACAGCGGCCGAAGGACAGCAGATGTGCCACGAAATATTCTCCAGCCTGCCGGGGCCGTTCGATCTGGTGATTTTGGGCATGGGAGATGATGGTCATACCGCATCGCTGTTTCCGGGTGTTTCCGGATCGGCACTTAATTCTAATTCTATTGCTTTATGCGAATCTATTACTCCGCCTGACGCCCCGCATGAACGCATGACATTAACGGCCAAAGCTTTGTTAAACAGTCGTAAACTGATATTGCATATCGTCGGTGACAGTAAATGGCAGGTCTATCAAAATGCGCTGTCTGAAGGCTCTGCCGATCAGATGCCAATCAGGATCGCACTGCATCAGGACAAAGTACCGGTAGATGTTTACTGGAGTCCGTAATCCGCTACCAGTCAGCCGGGCAAACGCCAGCTCAGATAAAGAGTATTCTGGAATTGAAGCGGGTCTGACAGTACTATTGGGCTGCTTAATCTGGTATTGCCCAAGTGCCTGACACTGAATCTGTTAATAACATAAATTTTGATGTAGCCATTATAGGTACCGGCGTGGTCGGCTGTGCGATGGCAAGACATTTTACTCTGCAGGGCGCTGAAGTACTGGTTTTAGAGAAAGCAGCAGATATTCTCGACGGTGCGAGTAAAGGCAATAGTGCGATATTACATACCGGGTTTGATGCGCCGCCGGGTTCACTGGAGCAATCCTGTATCCAGTCCGGATATGAAGAATACTTACAGATAAAAGATAAACTGAATTTACCGGTTCTCGAAACCGGCGCACTGGTTGTTGCATGGAATAGTGCCGAAGTTGAAAAGCTTGACGGAATAGTTGACAGGGCTAAGGCCAATGGTGTGTGGGATACGCAAATTCTCACTACCAGGCAATTGATGGCAAAGCAACCCGGTTTGTCCAGAAGAGCGGTTGCCGCGGTAGAGGTACCGGGTGAATTTGTTATCGACCCGTGGACTACGCCTTACACTTATTTAATTCAGGCGATTGAAAATGGTGCGGTGGTATTACGTAATGCCGAAGTTCTCGCCGGTACTTTTGATCAACATAGATGGACTATTGAATCCACTCAGGGGAAGTTCACCAGCAAAACCATCATCAATTGTGCCGGACTTTACGGTGATATGCTGGATGACATATTTCTTGGCAGGTCCGGGTTTCAAATACACCCAAGGAAAGGTCAGTTCCTGGTGTTTGACAAATCTGCTGCCAGGCTGATCGACTCGATTATATTGCCCGTTCCAGATGAAATAACCAAAGGAGTGGTAGTTTGCAGGACAATCTTCGGTAACCTGTTAGTCGGGCCGACGGCTGAAGATCAGCATAGTCGGGACGAGGCCGCGGTTGACAGTGAAACATTGCGTTCTTTGTATAATAGAGCGCTCGAAATTGTCCCCGAACTGGCCGGTCATGGTGTTACCGCGACCTATGCAGGGATTCGCCCGGCCAGTGAGTTTAAGGATTACTGTGTTCAGGCACATAACGACAAAAACTACATAAGTGTTGGTGGTATTCGTTCAACTGGCTTAAGTGCAGCATTGGGAATAGCCAGCTATGTCTATGGACTTTATGAGGAGTTCGGTGATCAACATAATCCACGAGAATCCATTGTTTATCCCGATGTTCTGCCTCTGGCTGAATGCCAGCTGAGAGACTGGAGCAAACCGGGTAATGGTGGAATAGTATGCCATTGTGAGCTGGTGACCCGCCGTGAAATTGAACAGGCACTGGAAGGGCCACTTGCTGTAAATAGCCTGTCCGGATTGAAACGAAGAACCCGTGCAACTATGGGTCGATGTCAGGGGTTTTATTGTTCAGCCGAGCTTGGCGAGTTGTGTGCCAGTCGCTTACAGCTATCAATCAGCGAAGCCATCGAATGAAGTCGACTCAATATCAGGTAGCAGTTATCGGGGCGGGCCCGAGTGGTCTGGCTATTTCGACAGAATTAAAAGGTCTCGGTGTGGAAAGTGTCGTGGTTTTAGAACGCGAGTCTGTTGCCGGTGGTATTCCTCGACACTGTGGTCATTCTCCATTCGGGATGCGAGAATTCCATCGCATATTAAAGGGCTCAGAGTATTCCAGAAGGCTGTTTGCCTGTGCACTGGAAAACGGCGTGGAACTGAGATTAAATACTACGGTTACCGAAATTGGTAACAATGGTGAGCTGACTTTATCAACAGCCCAGGGGCGGAAATTGATTAAAGCTGACAGGGTTGTTATTTGCACGGGTGCCAGAGAATCGCCACGCTCGGCCAGAATGGTGTCGGGTTCTCGACCGCAGGGTGTGATG
>JAAEOZ010000376.1 GCA_024222685.1 Gammaproteobacteria bacterium
ATTTAAGCATCAGTTTTCTCGATAGCGGACCCCCATCCAGTTCCGGTGGGAGGCAATCTTCGGCCAGGAACGGACCTTTAAAATTACCAAGTAAACGCGATCACTATTACTCTTTATAGTTGGATTGGATCTTCAATTTTGTTACCGCTTGCGCCAGACACTGACTCTTTTTACTGAGCTCAATATCCGAAAATACCTTAACACCTGCCTCCGTTCTAGCCGAAGCAATTCGCCTTAGTGCCATACCGATCGCACGCTCGCTATTCAGAAAACGATCTTGCGGAATGATATTTTCCAGCGGACTATCAAATCGGATCATCTCATAGTATCCACCTACTAGACCAAAGCCCGTAATGGCACAGGCTGAAATTTGCTGGTCGCTACAGTCGCGACGACACAGGTTTGCTACTGCCATAGCCTGTGGAGCGGTCATGGTCCACTTTACGATGGCATCGAAGTGCTTACCTTTGTCCCAATAGCCAATGGTTTGTGCCCCGGCTTGATAACCAAAGTCCACAAATTTCATCGCTGTCCTGGTATCCGGGTCATTGTCAAGGCCGATCGAATCTGGATCGATCCCTTCATTCATACCAGTAATGTACTGTAAGGCGGCTCGCCCAGTCGTCATACCCAAACTCGTAAAACGAAATCCTCGTAGATAGGGTGTCAATTCTGACCCTGAGATTAGTAATTGTGCCAATTCCCGCCGTTCGGATTGGGATCCGTCGACCGCAACTTTTCTGACAAGATGTTCTGTCGCTTCAAATTCACCGATTTCATAGAGGTGTTTGATGGCGGCTATATTGATGCCAAGAGAAGTTCCGTCTAACAAGGCTCGCGCAATGGGATTTCCCCGATCAGCTTCAACTTTTATCCAACTCAAACGAAAAACGCCATTTCCAAAGTTTGATCGGAACAGATCGACTCTCTCAGATCGGGACATTTGTCTAACAAAATTTCCCGAGGCTCGGTCTGTAATTTCAATTCTCGAAAGCAACAATCGCGCCGCTATATTTCCCTTGTTCGATAGCGCCGAAAGAACCGGGAGACTTCCCGAGTCATTGTCACTAAGCCAGGTATCAACAGCCATAAGAAAATCGGGATCATTTACGCCTGACAAGGTACCGGCCTTTGAAGATTGCATACAAGGAACAACGACCAGGAGAATGGTTATAAATACGAAACTTCGGCAATATTTTTTCTTCATTGGATATCGAGAACCTTGTTAGAGAAGGTATAACAGATTAAACAATTCTCGGATATACGCTGCTAAAAAATGGCTATATCGACTGGAGTGGTTGTTTTTAAACCAATTGAATGGATTTACCCTTTTTGGGTGATGATCGTGAGTACTTAATTGTGTGTAAAGTCTAAGTAGGGGGTTTCTAATAGTAGGCTTTTGCTTTTGAGTAATAGTAGCGACTGTAGATTCTATATGGAGATGAGTGCGGTCATATTGCGCAGAATTGGAAACGAATGATAGATTCACATTAAAGGCGTGAAAAAATAAACAAACGGAGATGAATCATGACAATTAAAAGATACGCGCTTCTTTTTCTGACCTTTCTTTTCGCCCATATAGTAGGTGTCGCTCAAGCAAGTTACGTTTACGATTACAATTCTACATGCGCTTCAGAATGCGATGTAGTGGGTTTAAATAATGGCGACCCAGTTTCAGGCTTTGTTGAATTTACTGAAACTAATTTTGCCTCTAATGCCATCCTCGACTCTACTGACATTTTGGCTTTTTCTATTACCGCCGGGAATGTAAATGCTAGTAACTCTACTTCTATTGGGTGGTTTTTTACTGGGGGGCTAGAAAGTGACGGTGTGGAATTTTCTTTTTTTACACTCAGTGCATCTGAGGCGCTAGACCCAGCTAGAGGTGACTACATTAGTGCTGGCTGGCTGGCCGAGTTATAACTGAATCTGGTGTTTAGAGATTGAAAAAAAGCGGCGTATCTGGTTGATTAGATGTTGACCAAAACATTTATTCAACAACACGAGGATACGCCACTCATGAGTAAGCATAATATTTTCGAATTCAAAGATCGAGACACAATTTCAGATGCGCTGACAGAAATGCTGAGGACAGGATCACAACAACTGATACACCAGGCAGTCCAGATCGAACTGGAAGAGCTGCTGGCAGCGAATGCACATCGGTTAACACCCGATGGAAATGCCGCTATTGTTCGCAATGGTTACCAGCCACAGCGAGAAATACTGACAGGCATTGGGCCGGTGACAGTGAAATTGCCCAAGGTCAGATCAAAGGATGGAGAGGCGGTCTGTTTTCATTCTGCCCTGGTGCCACCGTATGTTCGTAAAAGCCGATCCCTGGAAGCGGCCTTGCCCTGGCTTTATCTGAAAGGTATTTCTACCGGTGAAATGGGTGAAGCGCTCAAATTACTGGTTGGCCCTGATGCTCATGGGCTGTCAGCAAGCACCATTGCCCGCCTTAAGCAGGTCTGGGCGCAAGAATATCAACACTGGAATGGACGCCGCCTGGATCAGGACAAATGGGTTTATATTTGGGCAGATGGCATCTACTCGGGCCTGAGAGCTGAACAAACCAAGCTCTGTGCCCTGGTGATCGTTGGCGTTAATGAGCGTGGAGAGAAGCATTTCCTGGCGATTGAGGATGGCGTTCGCGAATCAACCCAGAGTTGGCGGGAAGTGTTACTGGATCTCAAGTCCCGGGGTTTGAATGCC
Source organism: Gammaproteobacteria bacterium (assembly GCA_024222685.1). Lineage (GTDB taxonomy): Bacteria > Pseudomonadota > Gammaproteobacteria. Next base: position 2,716 of record JAAEOZ010000376.1, read on the forward strand.
CCTCAGCTGGCCGTAGGCGATGGCGCCATGGGGTTTTGGTCTGCACTCGATGAAATCTATCCTGATACACGCCATCAACGCTGTTGGGTACACAAAACGGCCAATATATTGAATAAACTGCCAAAATCGCTACAGCCCAAAGTCAAACAATCGCTTCACGACATCTGGCAGGCGGAAACCCGCAAAGATGCAGAAAGGGCATACGATTTATTTGTTCAAACCTACGAGGCCAAATACCCGAAAGCCGTCGAGTGTTTACAAAAGGATCGTGACACTTTATTGGCATTTTATGATTATCCGGCACAACACTGGCAAAGCATTCGTAGCAGTAACCCGATTGAATCGACCTTCGGTACAATCCGTCATCGAACCCGTCGTTCCAAGGGATGCCTGACGCGTGATGGCATGCTGCACATGATGTTCAAACTCGGCCTTTGTGCCGAGGGAAAATGGAGGAAACTACGCGGCTTCAATTATCTGGCGAAGGTGATCAGAGGAGTCGAGTTTAAAGATGGAATCGAAGTCGAATCTGACAACCAGGTCGCCGCTTGATTCAATGGCGTAAACACCAGATTTGACAATAACTCTTAATAGATTGGCCTGTTGATCATGACTTGGTTGTCCCACTAGATGCACTTCCTGATAATCTAAAAGATAGCATGGGGGCTGCGTGGCGATTGAAAGAAAAGAACAACAAAGTACTTAATTCTCAGTAGATGTTTTAACTGTAGTTTTTCTGACAATGAATTAGCCGAAGCATTTGCTTCGGCTTTTTCTTTGTTTAGCTATATTGTGGGGTGAGCCTAGATTGAATTGAATGAACCCCTCCTGATAATTTGTGTTGCCTTTGCAATTGTCAGGCGAAATCAGTGAGCAACAAATTACGAGTCGATAGTAACTGATTACATTTACC
>JAAEOZ010000377.1 GCA_024222685.1 Gammaproteobacteria bacterium
CCGATTCCAATGATACAGCCTGAAAGTAACGGTGAAGTTGATTACAGTAAGCTTGAACGTCCCACAGCTATTCGCCAGAAGATCGTTGGTGATACAGTCGAAATACCTGCCGATAAGGAAAGTCTCGAGTATCTCGAAATTCCGGCATTTTTACGTCGGCAGAACGACTGACGGTTAGATCCTCTTGCAAAAACTGACGGTTCAGGGAAGAATCGTCAGCTTTATATGCCGACTTTCCAGGGGCAGATTTGTCGACTGCGGAATTTGGCTGGTAAACATCACCGACATAAAACTTTCCTGAATTATTTTCTCTTTTCTTCAATAAGTATCGCTTTTATATCATATGTCAATCAGGCGGACTTTCTACATTCCAGGTTAGGCAAACTATTTCTCTGGCATAATTATCGACGTACCTAGCTCACCCTGGTCAATTCTTTTGTTGTGCAGTTTAACAAGTGGATGATTCGGATATCTTTCATATAAATTTCGAAATAATTCTGTTGCTTCAATTTTATTTTCACGCAAACAGGAAAAAGCATATTTGTATTCATCCTTAAATTCGCTGTCAGGAAATTCGTCGGTTTCAGGATATGGGGAAAAAACATCCACCCCCTGTGTCTTGCCATATAGTATTAAGGTGGCGACAGGTAAGAAGCTTATATCATTGCAGAGAGAAGCTGTAGTTTCGCTGATACATATAGTTGTCCCAAGCCTCTGATTAATACTCTCAAGACGTGCGGCTGTGTTGATTGCATCACCATGGGCTGTATAGTCAAAACGTATGCTCCCACCAAAATTGCCTACCATACAGTTCCCAGTATTGACTCCGATCCGTGTTACGCCCAGTGTTATTCCCATCTCGGCCTGGCGTTCTCTAAACTTGTTCGACCATGCGTCAAGTTCGAGTGCACAATTCGCAGCACGCTGTGCATGGTCCTTCTGGAAGACTGGTGCATTAAACATTACGTGGAGGGCGTCGCCAACTATTTTGTCAATTGTACCGCCATGCCGAATCACGATCTCGCAGGATTCTTCCAGATAGGCATTTACCAAACGAACCATATCCTGAGGTGTATTACTTTCAGTCAAAGCCGTAAACCCTTCCAGATCTGTGAACAATAAACTCACCTCACGAAATTCTCCGCCAAGTTCAAGGCTGTCTGGATTTAGTAGCATTTGCTCTATAACAGCAGGTGCCAGGAAATGACCAAAAATCTGCTGCACTTCCTGGCGTTTACTGAATTCAGATCGCCATTCCCAGGTAAAGCTGGCTATTGCTGCGACTAAATAAGCGACCGTCATTGCTACCATTGGCAATAACTGTCCCTGATAGATAAAAACAAACAGGGAAGCAATCCAGGCAACTGGAAGTACGCCGAACGATGTAATGATTTTCATCAACCAGCCTAGTCTTGAAAGAGAAATAAATACGCCAAGCATGCTGGCAGATACTAATAGCAACAGAGTTTGATCTGAACTGACTGATTTCAGGCTTCTACCTTCGATTAATTGTGAGAGTGCGTGGGCTTCAATTAACACACCAGGTAGATTATGTTTTTCAGAAGTATTTTGAATTGAAAGCGGAGTTCGATGTCTGCTGTTAAGACCTGGATCTGAACCGATTAATACGATTCGATCCTTTAGCGCTGTGACGGGTAATTCACCAAGCTTATGTGCCTCGTAAACTGGAAAAGGCGGTGTATCCAGGTTTGGTCCGGCCCGGAAATCGATTCTGAGGCTTTCTACGTCAGGCAAGTCCTTTCCCAGGGTGTATGCGATAGCGGCAGCGAAACCGAGTTGCACGGTCCTGCCCTGGATATGTCGAATTTGAACCTCCCTGACTGTCTGATCCAGAAAGTCTCTATAAACATGGGAAAGACCGGTTTGTAGGCCTTGCAGATACTTTCTTGAATAACTAAGACGCTGAGGACTTGATTCGACGATATTTGAAATTGTAGAAACAATCAACGGCACACGGATGCCTCGGAAAACTTCGGATAAGCGCCTGTCTTTTTCTGCTTCTGTTGGGCGGTCGAATACTACATTAAGTCCGATTGCGGTAACCGAGCGTTTTTCCAGTTGCACTAATAGATCAGCAATTAAAGCTCTATCAAGAGGAGACCTGTACGGTAATCTGGAGAGTGTCTCTTCACTAATCAGTACAACGGCAATGTCTTTCGCCTGAGGCCGAGGTAGAGCTAGTGATGACACCCGAATGTCGTCAAAGTGATTCTCAGCTATTTTTACCATCTGAATATAATTAACGATAAAAATAGAAAATAACGTGCTGTTGATAGTTAATAACAGGCCTATGAACAAATGACTATTCGTTAATCGTCGATATGTTCTGGCTAAGGCTGTTTTCATAACAATTTCTAAGTCAGCATGTTAAAGATCTTTTCGAGCTCGGGCTGCTGCATTTTACGGTGTAAAAGTGCTTCATCTCGAAAAGTGTTCCGCCTGTTTTGGAATGTCAGATAGACTGTTTCCGAATCAGGGTCAATGAAATTTACATTGTTGATCTTGTCTATGCATTGTCGTAGAAAATCGAGGTTTTTTGCCGGATCCAACAGGTTTTTGTCCGGGTAAACCTCTCCCGATGTCTGCGCCATGATATTGATTTTCTGGAAACGTACGATATTAGTAAAACCAGTCGGATCATAGATATCTATCCTGCCCTGCGTACCCTTTGCTATTAGCAAAGGGTAGTGGTTAAGAGGCACATCGTTATCGAGGAATTCGAACACGTAATGAGGCTGATCACTCGATAGATATTTGAACAGGAGCTTGGGAATTCCTTCATAAGCTTCGACACTATGGGCGAGAAAATCTTCCACCGACTTGTATCTACCCCTGTCTAAACCCCTTGTCCAGCCACGCTCAACAGTTTCTTCGGGTGGTGTGATAATAAAATACATGTACATGGTGTCGATGTGCTTTACGTAGGTTTTGTGCAGTACACGTGATACTTTCTCACTGGCAAAACTGTCGAAACGAAACCGGTCTACCATCAAATGTGGAATGGACTGCCTGACTTCCGCCTTACCCCGAATGTATTGATCGAGTTTTGAGTCGATAATAATCACTTCATAGCTGGTGAGTCGTCCGGCATACTTATAGGCCTCACCGAGTGAGTCATAATCAAGTAATAAACGACGCCAGATATCCGGGCTAATAGTGCCATAGCTACCGTTATGTATACCCAGACTACTCATGAACTCACGGAGCCTGGGTCGCAGGGAACTTTTCCCCGAGGCTGAGGTGCCTTTTAAACTGATGAGAATGGCATGGTCAGTCTCGGGAATTATCTGATAGTTCTGTTCCGCTATGGCTTTAATAACCAGTTCATGAACAATTCTTCCAATGAGTCGGGCACCATAAAAATTACTGACATGGTGAGTACAGAGTTTAACCAGAAAAGCCTTGTCCTGACCCAGAAACCCACGTTTATTAGCGATAGCCCCGAGTACACGATACATGCTGCGATAAATTGCCGATGTCTGAGCGTCGTCAGCCTGCAGGCCTTTATCTCTATAGCTGTTTATTATGCGATGCTCGCGCTCTATAGTCGATTCGGTTGATACCACCGGCACGGGCCTGCGAGACCTGAAAGGCCACCAGCTTTTCCTAAGCTGTCGACTAATTTTGCCAGTAGCAAATAGCGTGGCATCGAGCTCATCTTCAATCTGGCTGCTGACACGCTTTCGCATAGCGTGGTATTGAGATTCAAGGTTACCAAGCGCAGGCTGGATATAATCAGACAGGATTTTATGTGCGATCTCTCTGAAGTTAATCCCCAGTGCTTCCTCCTGATCGCTCTCAAGTACGACTATATCGGCGGTTATCCGGAGAATTACCTCGTGTAGTGCCAACCTGGCAGGCTTAAATACTACTAGCTCCTGAGCCTCGAGACCTGTCTGGGCCGACAGCTCGTTGATTTCTTCCAGCCTGGTAAAGGTATTCGCAGGATCAAAAATTGTTTCCAGGTGCTCGTAATCCTGGGGTATTTTTGAAACGATACCGGGGTTCCATGCGGAAAAAGATTCTTCGTTCATTCGGGTAATTAAATCAGCTGATTGTGTTTATTTTAGTGCTATTGGAATTTCGGCTTCAGTTTTTGATGTACCTGCTGCCAGGGCAGTTTAACAAAATTTTCAAGTGGTTAATCATTGGAGGTGAAAGTTGCTTTTCGAGGGTTAACAGGAACTGGCGGATTCATACAATAAGTGTAATTCGCGATACCATTCACCACCCCCCCTGTTACCGATTTCAAGTGATTGCTAATCAATGTAAACTGTTACGAACGACTGCTTTTAATCGGATTCAACTATGGGTGATGAAGTCAACAGGGACCACTATAGTTCAGAGGATTATCGACTGTTCCAACAGAAGCTGGATGCAGAGAAGGATTTTGTAAGAACGCTTTTTAGAAATAATGACTTCGATAGCCAAACTAGAAAACTTGGCTATGAGCTTGAGTTATGTCTGTTAGATGCTAGTGGTAAACCGGCACCTTTTAACAAGCAGATACTCGAGAAGGCTGATAATCCATTGTTTACTTACGAGCTGGCCAGATACAATCTCGAGATCAACGGTAATGCGTTCTATTTAGGCCCGCAGCTATTTAATCAGGTATCCGAGGATTTATCGATTCTTCACGAGGAAGTTAAGCAGGCAGCTTCTGCTTTCGAGGTTGATACCGGTATGTTTGGTGTATTGCCGACTCTAACTACTGATCATCTGAACGCCGAACGTTTTATGTCAGATATGTTTCGTTATCGATTGCTTGATAAGCGTTTAATGGAAATGCGTGAGCGTCCAGTGCATCTCGACATTCATGGGGAAGATCACCTTACCCTGGATAAAAGCGGGGTTATGCTAGAGGCGTTAAGCACGTCACTACAAACCCACTGGCAAATTCCATTCGATGAAGCTGTTGACAGTTATCACGCTGCGCTATGGGCGAGTATGATTATGCTGGCTGTTTCTGCAAACTCGCCGTTGGTGCTAGGTAAGCAATGCTGGATGGAGTCGAGAATCGCGATTTTCAAACAGTCCGTTGATACTCGTAATCCAAGGGAAATCAGAGATTCTGTTATTCCCCGGGTACATTTTGCCAAAGGCTATATTTCCTCCTGGCTGGAACTTTTTGACGACAACGATTATTACAGCCCGATATTACCCGAAACCAGAGATACTCCAGTAGAAAAGCTTCACCATTTTAATTTTCATAATGGTACGATCTGGCGATGGGTAAGGCCGATCCTCGGCTGTGACGATGGCGTCTATCATCTTCGACTGGAGTTGCGTGTCACTCCTTCTGGCCCAACTGAAATTGATACGCTTGCCAATATGGTATTTTTTATTGGCTTAATCGAGGGTTTGAAACAGAAACCCTGCAAGTTGACCGAGGTACCATTCAAAGTCCTGGACAAAGACTTTTATGCTGTTGCCCGTGATGGTCTTAAGGCGAGAGTTAGCTGGTACGATGGAACAATGGATAGTATCAGAAATATTATTCTTAATTCGGCTATTCCACTGGCGAATCATGGGTTGCAGGAACTGGGGATTGAATCGACTTCTCATTGGCTGGATATTATTCATGATCGAATTGCTACCGGTCGCACCGGAGCGCAATGGATATTACAGGCCTGGAAATCTAATAGCGATTTAACTGCACTGGTTCGTCAATATGTGCATAATGCCCACCAGAATAAACCGATACATAGCTGGCCTTTTGAATAACTACGAATCGAACTCGACACTACAGTTTTTAAATAAATTGCCTGATGGCTTTCTAGAGCTACAGGTCGAAAATATATTATCACTGTTTCCTGTGCCGACACTTATTCACCTGCAAGGGGTTAAACCCCAACCACTGTTTGTTTCGATATTATTGCACGGCAATGAATTCTCTGGATTAAAGGCGGTTCAGGCTCTTATCCAAAACTACCATGGTCATCTACCGAGGTCACTTTATCTGTTTATTGGTAATGTCAGTGCAGCAGCGAATGGATTGCGTGTCATTCCCGGGCAAATCGACTACAACCGATGTTGGCCGGGGACCGAAATGTCTCCTAATAGTGAGACTCGAATGATGCAGTCGATTGTCGACTGTGTCAGTGCCGATGACTTGTTCGCGGCAGTAGACGTACATAATAATAGCGGTATGAACCCACATTATGCCTGTATGACAGATGTCACTCAGGATAATCAACACCTGGCCGCAATGTTTAACCATATTGGGCTGGTATTCAGACGACCAAAAGGTGTTTCGACAATGTCTTTTAATGGTATTTGTCCCGCTGTAACCCTCGAGTGTGGCAAGCCGGGCGATGAAACCGGCATTAAGCATGCGACCGAACTACTCGATGCCCTGTTACATCTCGATCACTTCCCTGAAAAAGCTGTCGCCAAGCATGATTTACAACTGGTTCGCAGTTATGTGACGGTGAATGTTCGCGAATCCGTGAGTATTGGATTTAATATGTCAGATCAATCCGATCTGGTATTTAATAAAGACTTTGAGCGTTGGAATTTTACCGAAATCTGTCCAGATTATGTTTTTGCACACACGCGTGTTAATCAACCACTACTAGTAACCGATCAACGCGGTTGCGACATTACCCAGCAGATTATTCGGGTCGAAGATGGAAAGGTCTTTTTAAACCGAACGCTTATGCCGGGTATGATAACCACCGATGAAGTAATTATTCGACAGGACTGTCTTTGCTAC
>JAAEOZ010000378.1 GCA_024222685.1 Gammaproteobacteria bacterium
GGTAATTAATACCCTGCTGACCGTTGGTGATAAAAGCATGTAGATCATCAGGTTGCGGAGCATCTCCGGCCCTGGCCACTACAACCACAAAGGGTGTTTGATCGAGAGGCAAAAAAGCCTGGCTGCCCAGTGGATGATATTCAACATGGTCGACTTTACGGGGCAAATCAAATTTTTTGCTCTTTACCAGACTGATAATCGGATAGGAACCATCACCTCTCGTCTCTACTTTTGCAAGCGCATTAAATCGCTCAGCCATGCCATTATTGATAAAATAGGAGTCACGACCCTCGCTCTCGACAACGTCACCAAAGGCCGCAAAATCTTCCTGGGTCAGCGGTTTAACTTTCAATCCATTATTCATGCCAGTTTACCGAATAATCGAACACGGCTCAGGCCGCCATCAGGGAAGATACTGATACGAATGTGACTAACCGCTCCAAGGGCTCGAATGGTATCTGAAAACTCATGAATTTCATCCATCTTCAGCCCGGCAGCAGGTAGCAAATCAGGCCAGAACTGACTTTGGGTAATAATCGAATCAGTCGTGCCTCCCTTAACCTGCGCCGCCTGAATCGAGCAACGGTCCGGAAAATTACCTTTGAAATGCGCGGTGTCAATCAGAATGTCCTGAATGATTCCGCAATGACCCAGTTCGATGATACACCAGTCATGCCCCGGTTCCCGTCGACGCCGAGTTTCCCAACCATCGCCCATATTGACACCACGCCCGGGCGCCAGCAAGTTAGCAGGTGAACCATAATGCGAGTCATTCCAGGCGATGGCCCTGGCCCCATTTTCGACTGCTGCCAGATCGTAAACCTGGTTTTTATCTTTATTGTTCCAGTCGCATTGAACCTGTCCATAGACTCGAAGACGCGCCACACCGCCATCGGGATAAATATTCAGTCGAATATGGCTAAACGCGCGGCCTTCATCTACCTCAAAATAATGATGCCTGTCGGCATTCAGGCTTACCGACGGGATCACCGATACCCATTCGGTATTGTCATCCGGATTTCCCTTACAATAACAGGCATCGAGTGAGCCAGCAGGGGGAAAGTTGCCGGTGAAATGTGATGTATCGATATCGACACCTTTGATAATACCGGCAAGACCCAGTTTAACTATCGCATGATCGTAA
>JAAEOZ010000379.1 GCA_024222685.1 Gammaproteobacteria bacterium
AAACTCGGTCGATCACGGAATCGAACCGCCAGAAGATCGAAAACAGCTGGGCAAACCGCCGGAAGGCTGCATCGAACTCGTATTCGCTCGCGAAGGCGATCATATTAATGTAAATGTTCGAGATGACGGACAGGGACTCAACAAACCGGCGATACTAAAGCGTGCCGGAGAACGTGGCATGCTGGCCCAGGGCCAGGTTCCCACAGATGATGATATCAATAATATGATTCTGACTCCGGGATTCTCTACCCGTGACGAAGTCACCCAGTTATCCGGTCGCGGCGTAGGCATGGATATTGTCAGCGAAAAGGTACGCAGTATCAAAGGTACATTGACCATCCGTTCTGAAGAATCCGTTGGCACAACCATGTCTATTGCGTTGCCAGTCACCCTGCTTTCGACCCATGCGATGATCGTTCCGGTCAACAATCAGGAATATGCCATTTCCAATTTCGGTATCGAAGAAATTATTTACGCAGGACCTGGAGATATCGACTATCTGGGTGAAAAACTGGTCTTCAAACACGGCGCAGAAATTCATGGCGCCCATTTTCTCAACGAAAAACTTGGTGTTGGTGATATTGCGACTGCCGCCAACGACGCACACGTCGGACTGGTTGTTCGTCGCTCAGACGGCGCCAGAAGCGTCATGCTGCTTGAGAGTATTCTAGATAGTCGGGATCTGGTAGTAAAACCGCTGTTACAGCAGATTCCTCAGGTACAGGGAATCATCGGCGCAACCATTCTTGGTGACGGTAGTGTTGCACCGGTTCTGGATCTGACAGAACTGCTGGTTACCACCGCGAGTCACCGTTTTAATCCACAGCAGCAGGCAGAGACCGTCAGGCAACAAGATAACAATATGCCGTTTGCATTGGTGGTTGACGATTCCTATAGCGCACGTAGTAATCTAGAACAGTTTGTGTCAGACATGGGATTTCAGGTTCGTTCGGCAAAAGACGGCATGGAAGCGGTTGACATCATAGCTGAAAAGGTGCCAGACATATTGCTGACTGATCTCGAAATGCCACGTATGAATGGTATTGACCTGGCGACCCACGTACGCTCAAACGACCGTACCTGTGATTTGCCAATCATTCTTATTACTTCACGTTCGACACAGAAACATCGTGATTATGCAAGCAGCGCAGGTGTTAACAAGTACATGACGAAACCGTACAGCGAAGATGATTTGCTACAAAACATAGACAGCCTGCTGGGGCGCTGAAACAATGCACGAATCCGATAATATCGATAGTTCTAGACTGGCGTTAATCTCTATTGACGGGTTATTTCTGGTTATACCCCAACATGAAATAGAAACACTGGAACCGGTCGAAGATATCAATCGTGAAAATCTGGCAGAGATGTCGGTTGGATGGATCACTGTCGAAATGTCAAATCTTCCGGTTTTCAATCTTGACGAAAGCTTTAACCTGACTCTGAAAACTGAAAATCGTAGAATCGTGGTGGTTTTGAAAAATGATTCCGGCTCATTTGCGTTAATGGCCGATGAATTGCAGATTGTAGAAGCAGCTCAATACAACTTCGATAGTCTGCCGAAAGTCATCAGTACTGAGTTCTCTCCAGTGCTACAGGTCGCACTGTTCGATGAGCAGCTTATTTGTGCCTCCAACGCAAAAACCATTCATCAAAAACTGGTC
>JAAEOZ010000380.1 GCA_024222685.1 Gammaproteobacteria bacterium
ATATCCATCACAAATGGTGATCCATAAGAAGGTGCGAACACCATTGCATCGCCGCCTATTTCCACCGATTTGAGAGGATTTCGCGCATGTTGGGTAAAACGTGGTGGTGCAGTTTTCAAAATCTCGCGAATTAAACCGGGTTCAAATTTTATATTCCAGGCACTCCCGCTGACAGAAGTGACTTCGCCTCCAGCCTGCCTGAATAATTCTACAGTTTCTTGGTCGTCTCGAAACTCAATACCGATTTCAGCCAGAATGACATCGATTGCCTGCTCGATTTTCTCCAGGCTTTCCTCTCCCAACAAGTCGAAGGCGGGAATCTTACGTGTAATGTAAGCGACCTTGAGATGACTGTTTTGGGCCGACTCACCCTGTCGCTTAACCCTGAGTGCGGCACGGCTATTGCAACGTCGACGTGGTTTTTCATTGTTGGAAGGTCTTTGACGTGTCATGGACGTGATGCCTTACCCCTTTTTAAATTGTGGAAACAATAGCAAACTTGACATATATGTCAATATAATAGACATTGCTGTCATTACATATTTTTTGTCATTTTCCAGACGGATGCAAAACCATAAATTGAGTAAAAAAAGTAGTTGGCGAGGGTCGGAGGAGGTCTGGCTCGATGCGGCGTATAGAATGTTAATCGAGTCGGGTATCGAGTCGGTAAAGGTGATGTCTCTGGCGGCCGTATTGAAAATGTCACGCACCAGTTTTTACTGGCATTTTAATGATCGTAAGGCGTTACTCGATGCGCTTATCCAGCGATGGAAAACCCGTAACACGGGCAATTTAGTTGCACGCACCGAGCTATATGCCGAAACGATTACCGAGGCTGTTTTCAATCTGTTTGATTGCTGGATAGATCCGGAATTATTCGATGCTCGTCTGGATTTCGCTGTTCGTAACTGGGCACATAATGCATCCGAGCTGAAATCTATTCTGGATGAAAACGATGAGGAACGTATTAATGCGATACGAG
>JAAEOZ010000381.1 GCA_024222685.1 Gammaproteobacteria bacterium
ATCATGCTCAACCCCCGATTATTTGTTATTGCTTCGGCTTAAGACATCTAACCCGGAAATTTCATAAATTTGCGCGAATATCGCGCAGGATAGTGATTTCACAAGGAAATTCCCGAAGAAGTCTCGTATCAGTGATTACCAGCGACTGAGGGAATATTTCTTGTGGAATCAATAGACAAGTGAGATCGTGCATAATTTGTGAATTTTCCGGGCTAGAAACCGAGGCTGGCTAGCAAATCATCGACATCACCCTGCGATTGTGCGACGACTTCAGTACTGGCTTCAGGCAATTGCGGTCCCACCGCTATTTCGCCGGAATCCTCTGCTAGCTGAGCTTTGTTTGGGCCTGCACTACCAGAAATCGAAACCAGACCGATCAGCTTGCTTTCTATTTCCTGGACCATATTAATCACCTGCTTGATCATTTGCCCGGTGATATCCTGATAATCCTGCGCTAACATAATCTCATTCATTTTCTCGTGAACTGCCTTGGTTTCCTCATCACTAGTCTCGAAAAATTGACTCAGATCGGCGCTTAAATCGACGAACTCCTGCTTCGACAGTTCCCGGTTACAGAACTGCTGCCAACGCCGATGAAGCGACGTGGCCCGATCGCCGAAGGTATTGATTAGCAGTATCGTATCCTCCGCACCCGACATGGTGCGATGTGCAGCCTCGTCGGTTTTACTGACAATGAAGTTCAGTCGCTGCTTGGCGTCCGGAATTTCATCCTGTGCCAGTTCGGCAACACGATTATCGCTGGCGAATGCATTAATGCTGTCGTGTATTTCTCGCGTCAGCATTCCCAGTTCCTGATACAGCGCGCCTTCCCGCAAATCGGTGATCTCGGACATTAACCGATCTACTCGTTGCTCATCCGACGAGCGGAGCGCTTCCACGAGTTCTTCGGCTTTATCAAGAAAGTGATTATCCATTAGAGCTGTTTCTTCAGATATGGCATTTTTTGTCACCTCATCCAGCTCAGGCTTCAAGCCGGATAAAAATCTTGTCAATTTTTTCCTTTAAGGTTACAGCGGTGAAGGGTTTGACCACGTAACCATTAACCCCTGCTTCGGCGGCGACGACAATCTGCTCACGCTTCGCTTCAGCGGTAACCATCAAGACCGGCATTTTGGAAAGTGCCTCGTCGGCGCGGACGCTCTTCAGCAGTGTTAACCCATCCATTCCTGGCATATTCCAGTCAGTCACGAGAAAATCGAATCCGCCCGATTGAAGCATCGGCAAGGCAGTCTGACCATCGTCAGCTTCGGAAACGTTATTAAATCCCAGATCGCGCAGTAAATTTTTGATAATTCGCCGCATGGTTGAAAAATCGTCAACGATAAGAATTTTCATGTCTTTATCCATGCAACCAAACCTCCGCCTTATTGCATTGTTGTGGTACTGAAATGTACTTCTGCCACGATATCGGCAGCCTTGCGCCAAAATTGAGCCCGAATTTCAGGTAATCAAATCGATACGTAACATTAGGAAGCTCTGAACAATTCATCCTGAATTG
>JAAEOZ010000382.1 GCA_024222685.1 Gammaproteobacteria bacterium
CAGTATCAGGAAAGTGATTTTGAGTTTATTTCACGCTTACTCGAAGAAGATGGTATCACTTACTATTTCGAACAGAGTAAAGATAAACATGTAATGCATATCGTCGATGCACAGAACGCTTATCAACTCTGTGAGGAAACAGATTTAACCTATTCTAAAGGCAATCAGCCGAATACGCAGGTAAATCGCTGGGTGCACTGTTACGAATTTCGAAAAGGGCAATGGTCGCTTAATGATTACGATTTCGAACTGCCGACCAAGTCGCAGCTTAAGACGACTGCCTCGACCAGCAAATTTGCCAATGTCAAAAACTATGAACACTATCAATACGAGCACTACTATGATTTTGCTGGCATCAGTGACCTGACTAAAAAGCGAATTGAAGCGGAAGAAGCTCACATAGACACGATCGAAGCATCAAGCGATTGCAGTAGTTTTTATGCCGGTGGTAAATTCAACCTGCAAAAGCATGCTCTACAGCAGGAGCAGGGTGAATATATCATCACCAGTATCAGGCACACTGCCAGAGATGGCAGCTACCTGGCCGGCCATGAGAGTGAATCTAAATATAAAAATGATTTTACCTGCATACCAGAAGCAGTTCATTTTCGCCCAGCCTTGATTAGACAGAAACCCTGGATGCAGGGTCCTCAGTCGGCTACCGTGGTAGGGCCTAAGGGTGAGGAAATTTACATCGATCAGTACGGTCGGATTAAGGTTCAGTTTCATTGGGATCGGGAAGGTACCAGAAACGAAAACAGCAGTTGTTATATTCGGGTTATGCAACCCTGGGCGGGTGCAGGTTGGGGTACATCATTTATACCAAGAATCGGCATGGAGGTTGTTGTTAGTTTTTTTGATGGTGACCCGGATCAACCAATAGTCACTGGCTCTGTTTACAACGGAGATAACAGTCCTCCGTTTGAATCTAAGACACAAAGTGGAATTCGAACGCGTTCAACCAAAGGTGGCAGTAATAGTACCTTCAACGAATTCAGATTCGATGATAGTAAAGATGCAGAGCAAATATATATTCATGCAGAAAAGGATTTTGATTCAAAGGTTGAAAATAACCAGACACTGGTAGTAGACGTAGATCGAACCAAAACCATCGGCAACAATGAGAATTCTAACATCGGCAAGGACCGTAATAAATCTGTCGGAGAAAACCAGTCAGAGTCAATCGGCGCTAATAAAACCATTGATGTCGGCAGTGACCATAGCGAAACCATTGGTAAGGATAAGAGCATCGATGTTGGTGCCAATCATACGGAGTCAATTGGAAAGAATATGACTATCTCAATCGGAGATAACCTTTCTGAATCAGTGGGTAACAGGATAAATATTGATGCTGGAGATCAAATTATTTTGAAAACAGGCTCCGCTTCTATCACCATGGGGAAAAATGGCGATATAGCCATTAAAGGCAACAATATTTCTTTGCAGGGTTCAGGTAAGGTGAGTATAAAAGCAGCCAGCGATGTTACCATCAAAGGCAGCAAGATCTCGACAAACTAATTTATGGTAACCCCAAAAGACAGAAAACCTGAGGAATATATCATTGGCACTGGTAATCAGCTTGCTCCAGGTGAAGTGGTTATTGGGGAGATACTGGGATTGTCTGCTGCTGCTGAGCCGTTGGTTAGCTTCCCTCAAATTAACGGCAATAAGCCTGTTGTGGCGATGTCTACCTTACCGATTAACGCGGAGCAGGTAGGTCGGCAGGTTGCGCTTTTATTTGCGGCTGGAGATTTGGATCAACCTCTTATTATCGGATTGATTCATAGCCCATTACAGGATTTAATCGATGAGTTCGAGGCAACATCAACTCATTCGAATGATCAGCATGTTACACAGAGTTCGCAAGTTGCCGAGACAGACACATCTATCGAAGCCAGTATTGATGGTAAAAAAGTTGTAATCGAAGGGCAGGATGAAGTGGTTTTGAAGTGTGGTGAAGCCAGTATTACCTTAAAAAAATCCGGTAAGGTTATTATTCGAGGAAAGTATCTGTTAAACCGTTCAACAGGTGTTAACAGGATACTGGGTGGTTCGGTTCAGATTAACTGAGATCATTATGCTCCAGTTGAATAATAAGACACCGTTTGCGGCTACCATGGTACTGCTTCCTGATCAGAAAGGTATCGATACTCTATTTGTAATGGTTAAAGCGAGTTTTAATATCGGCCCTAACTGGACGCTTTTGACGGCACAAATACCACCCGTAGAAGCAGA
>JAAEOZ010000383.1 GCA_024222685.1 Gammaproteobacteria bacterium
ATGCGGATACCTTTCTTTAATCCAGGCTACGCGATCGATAACCCCGCGCGAATGCCCATGCGCTGTATCAACTACAATCACATCAACTTCGGCTTCGACCAGAGCCTGTACGCGGTCTTCGGTATCTGTACCCGTACCAACAGCGGCACCGACGCGTAAACGCCCCTGTTCGTCTTTGCAGGCTAGCGGGTAAACACTGGATTTAACAATATCTTTAACGGTAATCATGCCTGCCAGTTCGCCACTCTCATCCAGCACCAGAAGGCGCTCTATGCGGTGATGATGGAGTAATTCGAGGACTTCTGCCTTTTCAGCGCCTTCCCCAACCGTAACCAGTGATTCGCGTCTGGTCATGATTGAGGAAACAGGCTGATCAAGATTCGACTCGAAGCGTAGGTCACGTTTAGTCACCAGACCTTCCAGACCTTCACTGCCGATAACCGGCAGGCCTGAGATTTTACGGCTGCGAGTTAGCTCGATAACCTCGCGCACCGAAGTATCGGGACAAATTGTAATCGGATCCTTGATGACACCGCTTTCATACTTCTTGACCTTTGCCACTTCGTCGGCCTGTTCCTCGACCGATAGGTTTTTATGTACTATGCCCAGCCCGCCTTCCTGTGCGATTGCAATGCCTAAACGGGCTTCGGTAACAGTGTCCATTGCCGCCGATACCAGGGGTATATTCAGTTCTATACCACGTGTCAAACGAGTTTTGAGAATAGCGTCATTAGGCAGTATTTCTGATCTGGCTGGCACCAGTAAAACATCGTCAAAGGTAAGGGCTTCCTGACTGACTCGCATGAGTGGCTCCGGCGGGTATTTGCAAAGCGCGATTATAGGGTTTCGCAGAGTTGAGTTAAACTGTTCGATCAAAATAATTCTGAAAATAGCAGCAATGAAAACAGGGCCCACCGCCAACGACGCAATCTGGACCATATCGGCACTCAATTTCGAGGTTAAAACCATCCTCTCAGAGGGGATAGGCAGCCTGTGGATTGAAGGCGAAGTATCAAACTTCGCCCAGCCCGCCTCGGGGCACTGGTATTTCACACTGAAAGACGAACGCGCCCAATGTCGAGCGGCAATGTTTAAAGGTCGAAATAGTCGTATGGGATTCATGCCGAAAAACGGCCAGAGCGTGCTGGTTAAAGCGCAGGTCACACTTTATGAAGCGCGCGGCGAGTATCAGTTGATTGTCGATCATATTGAAGATGCTGGTGTTGGTGAACTGAAACGTCGATATGAACATCTAAAAAATCAGCTGGACAGGGAAGGACTGTTTTCACAGGCACGAAAGAAGCCCATCCCAGTGCACCCGAGCCATATCGGCATCATTACCTCCGGGACCGGTGCGGCCATCAGGGATGCTCTGAGTGTCATTCGTCGGCGTGCCCCATATATCCCGGTCACAATTTTTCCAACCCTGGTTCAGGGTGAGCAGGCTGCCGAGCAAATACGGCACTCTCTTGTACAGCTTCAAAAATACGGCAGATGCGATGTCGTGTTGATGATACGTGGAGGCGGTTCACTTGAGGATATGTGGTGTTTCAACGATGAGGTACTGGCACGGGATATGGCTGAATTCCCTGTGCCGATAGTAACAGGCATCGGTCATGAAATTGACTTCACGATCGCAGATTTTGTCGCGGATTTTCGAGCACCGACACCCTCGGTTGCTGCAGAAGCTATAACACCGGACTGTCAGGATTTGACGCAAATGCTCGACGAATATGTTTCGCGCTTGCTACTGCAAATGCAAATGCGTTTGACAAGAAGAAGGGAACAATTGAGTCAACTAGAGAGAAACCTGAACAGCTTACATCCACGGCGTCAGTTCGAACAATTCAAACTACGTCTAAAGCTCGCCACTGAGAGTCTAATCAGTCACCAGAGAGCCCGCATACATCAGCAAAAAGCAGATCTGCTTTCCAGTCAAACCGTTCTTTTCCAGAACAATCCACTACTCGCTATCCAGCAATACGAGCAGGAACTCAGATACTTGTTAAACAGAAATACACAGGCGGTTAAACAAAGCCTGATACGAGCACGCCACAAGCTGGCTTTGCAGGCAAAAACACTGGATACCCTTAGCCCGCTAAAAACGCTCTCTCGTGGATTCGCAACTATTGAAAAAGACAACAAACTGGTTACCTCTGTTAAGCAATTGAATCGAGGAGATGAAATTGCTGTAACGCTGGTCGACGGCAAAAAACAGGCTTCGATATTGTGATTGATATTGAAGCCTTACTCATCATTCCCCTGTCTTTCACTGGATTTGTCCTAAAAGGTATTGCGACTTTTGGACCAGGTATAATAATGGTGCCTGTCGGCGCTCTAATATTTGGCGCGCGTGATATGGTATTGCTATCTGGCTGTCTGGATTTGATTTCAAATATTAGCCTGTTTAAACCACAGCGAAGCTATCTACGCAATCCATTCTGGCTGGGCATGATGGTTTCGATGACTTGCGGCGCCTGCCTGGGGGCAATGGTATTAAGCATTTTACCAACAGCATATTTCGATCTGATATTCGGCATGCTCCTGGTTCCAGTTGGTCTATGGACTATTTTCAGCGGCAATAAGAATACACAGCAACACAGTCAAAGCTATCCACAGTCCATTTCAGGCAATGATATTATGGTTTCCTTCCTGTCAGGATGCATGAGTGGATTGTCTGGCATTACCGCGCCGATATTGGCCTGGTACTTTAATCGGCGTTACAACAAACAGATATTTCGCGATATTATGATTCCGCTTTTACTCGCTTCAGCAATAAGCCGAGTTCTGATTTATACCTATAGTGGCGCATTAACCGCCGAGATTCTGCCCTTGTTACTTTTGGCATTACCCGGTCTGATATTAGGCCTATGGTTAGGTAATCAGTTATTTCTCAAAATATCGCAAAGATGGTTAAGTATTATTATTGGCAGCCTGGTTAGCCTGTCAGGAACTAAATTGTTGTTTAAGTAAGGTACGCCATACAATATTGATTCAAACATTACCGAATTTAGAATTCTCCTTCATCACCTTATATTTCCTATTGTCTGCCGGAGCATTATGATATATACATCCGCCGGTAAATCACAACCCGGACAACGCTATGTTAGATCAGGCGCGACAACGCACTATCGAATTCCAATCACGCCTCAAAGATGCTGAGATTGATCTCGCCATTATTACCGATGAGAGTTCTATCGCATACCTGGCAGGTTTCTGGGGCTATTTATCGGTGGAATTTGGCAGGCCTACCTTTCTGCTGGTAAGACCCGATCAGTCACCAATTGTCATTACACCTTTAATGGAAAGCGAAATGGTGTCAGCAATGACATGGGTTGAGGATGTTAAAACATGGGAGGATTCTGGTCCGAATCGATGGGAAAACGTACTCAGGAAGGCGGTTGGTGACAATCCAGGTAGAATAGGCGTCGAAGCTGCCGCCCTGCCACCAATTGTTCGAAACTGGTTTGATGATCAAATGCCTGGCGTCAAATTCGAAAATATTTCTGCGTTAATGGGTGCTATGAGAATGATCAAATCACCTGAGGAAATCGAAGTTATGAAACAGGCCGGACA
>JAAEOZ010000384.1 GCA_024222685.1 Gammaproteobacteria bacterium
GCCGACAAGTGCGTCTTTTGCGCGAGCTCCTGCGCGCTGATCTTGCCTTCCCGCTGCAGCACCTCGAGAATGGCGCGGTCAAAGTCATCCAATTCAGTCATGAGGCGTTTATTCCAATTTTTACAGTATTTTGGTTTATTTATATTAAGTTTTGTTAATTAAATGTCAACTAAGATATATAACTGCACAGATTTCGGCATAAAATTGACAAGTATTTGAGATTATAAATCATGCCGATAAGCAGCAAATACATCGCCAGAAAGCCTGACAACCGGGGCACCATTCACTATTCGGACGAGGAAAACCGGATCTGGAGCGATTTGCTTGCCAACCAGGTGCCAGGCGTCAATAAATTCGCCGCCAGCGAATACCTGGACGGCCTGGCGAAGCTGGAATTACCACGCCACCGAATTCCGCAATGTAACGAAATTTCGGCCCGCCTCGGCGACTACACCGGCTGGAAGGTCGAACCCGTACCTGCGTTAATCGGTTTTGGACAGTTCTTCGAGATGCTGGCCAATCGAAGCTTTCCAGCAGCATCCTTTATCCGCAA
>JAAEOZ010000385.1 GCA_024222685.1 Gammaproteobacteria bacterium
AGTTAAATCCGACCATGTCCGAGGGTTACGCAGTCAAAGCCGATCTGCTCGGATTTACCCGCCGTGTCGACGAAGCGGTTCAGTATGCCGACAAATGCATCCAGCTTGATCCGCATAGTGTCGGCGCCGGCTGGGTTGCGGCCGCGATCTATCGCAAGGCCGGTCTTTATCAGAAAGCGATAAAGACTTTTCGATCGATTAACCATCCTCCCGCGAGTGTGCATGCACTGATTTCGGTCTGCTTCGCGAATATGGAACTACATGAGGAATCGGAAAGGGAAATGCAACGCTACCTCGAACTGGCGAAACAGCAAATGCCGGTGTTACCCCGTAACGAGGATGATTGGCGTCAGCTATGGCGCAATAATTTACCTTATCAATACGACGAGGATTTCGATGAGTTTTTTGAGTTATTGGTCAAAGCTGGCCTATTGAAAATGGCTGAAGAAACTGTCTACGAGGCCCCATCAATCGCTGTCCTGCCTTTCGAGAATATGAGTGGTGATCCCGAACAGGAACACTTCGCCGACGGTATCACCACGGACATTATAGCGACCCTGTCCAGGTTCAAGCACATGCGTACCATGTCACGCTTTTCGATTTTGAAATACAAAACAGAAAAAACCAGCATCGATGAAATTGCCACGGAGCAGGGTGTGCGATACATCCTCGAAGGTAGTGTGCGTAGAAGTGGCGAGCGTATTCGTGTCAGCGCTGAACTAATCGATTCACGAACCCATGATGTGGTCTGGAGTGAGCGTTATGATCGCAATCTTGATGACCTGTTTGCGGTGCAGGATGAAATCGCGAAGAGCATTGCGGTGGCGCTGAAAGTACACCTCGACGATGGCGATATGGCCATGCATCGATCTACCGGCACCAGCAATATCAAAGCCTGGCAACTGGTGCTAGCCGCAGTTGATTTGCAGGACACTTATATTCAAAAAAATATTCTTGAGGCGAGATCGATGGCGGTGGAGGCCACGCGCCTGGATCCGGAATATCCCTACGCCTGGGTCTGTCTCGGCTGGACTTACTGGCAGGAAATCTATGCTGGCTGGGGTAGCGATTCGATGGGCAAACTTTTAGCGGAAGCTAAACATGCCTGTCAAAAAGCTTTTGATATTTTGCCTGACTATTCGGAAGCCTGGACCCTGTGGGGATTGATCCACCTGATGAAACACGAAGCCGAAGAGGCCCTGGAAGCCTGCCGACGAGCAGTAGATCTCGAGCCCGGTAATGCTGAAGTTCAGGCACTGATGGCCTTCGCTTACCTGTTCGTTGATGAATTTGAACAGGCACGTAAGCACAATCAAAATATGCTGAAACTTTGTCCGGTGCTTCCCAATTGGTACTATTTGATTGAGGGAGAGACGCACCGACTGGAGGGCAATCCGAGCGAATCGATCCAGATTTTTCGCAAGGGCATTGATGTCGAACCTGAATCGCCGTTGTGTCGGTTTTATCTTGTTGATGCATTGATGCAGATCGGAGATATCACCAACGCACAAAAAATAGCGGATGAAATCAGGGCGCTCGATGACTCGGCTAACGGTAAAGGGCTGGTTCAGACTTTCAGTTCCAACGAGGCTATACGCGAAAGTTTTCGTGCCAATCTTGCCAGGTTCGATCTGGTCTAGCTAAAACCAGGTGCTTTTCATTAGTCGGCGAAGCCAGGCGATTATAGGTTTCTAATGAATGCTTTATACCTCCCGATACATCCCTATATCGGTGCTGGTCTTACATCAGTATACGCTGAAGTCAAAAATAAAAGCTCGGGTGTTACCACTTCAAAGGATGATGACAGTGGTACTGACGCCTGGCTTGGAGCTGGTAAAGGTCTTGAGTATATTTTAAAGCAGGTCGGCTGTTGCCTGCTCTTCATACATCGACTAATCTGTGTGAAAAATATCAAGTAAAAATAATGCATAAAAATACAGTTTTTAACGCTCTAAGCCTTTTATTCGCCATGCTTTTTTTAACTGGTGGCAATGCCTCAAACAGTTATGCAGCGGAAACGGCTGAATTGGAATGGGATGTAAACATTGGTGTTGCCAATGTTTCTTCATCCTCTCCCTGGACAGGGAGTAATACTCAAAACAACACGCTTCCCTTTATCTATGCCAGTATAGGTAACTGGCACTTCGGTGGTCGAGAACTGGTAAGTTACCAGGCGGTGATCGATAACCAATGGGGCGTAGCCATCAGTATTAATAGTCGAGTAGACAGTTACCGGCACAGCCTGGGAAACGACGAGGTTTTTTCCGGGTATATAGCCCCGGATAGTGAATTCATCGCAAAACTTGGTGTTAGTTATGACCAGTTTTCGGTATTGGCCACTCGAGATGTTTCGAATAATTCCGAATCGAGTTCGTTAAGCCTGTCAGTAGAGCACCCTTTCTACCAGCAGAGATGGCTAATTATCAAAGCCAATGCCTCGGTTCACTGGTATGACTCGGACTATACCAATTATAACTACGGTGTTTCCGACCAGCAGGCCGATAACTCGGTCGGTCGTTTTGCCTATCAAGCTGACGCAGCCCTGAATTATGAACTGGGGATTAGTGCGACGTATTTTTTCAATCGGGAATGGTTTGTTATCGGTTCACTAAGTCAGACCAGACTGGATCATGAAATTACAGATAGTCCCCTGGTTGAAGAGGACTTTCAGCGGGTAGCGGCAATAATACTGGTTTACCAGTTATAGGAATCAACAAATAAGTTAAAGCCGGGAGTTCTTTTCGTATAACCCTGAGTCTCTTGTTGCCGTAACTTGATTAAGACAAATATGATTTTGCGCATTATTAAGTTATCGCTATAGCGGTAGACTAGCGATCTTTATACATGTTCCGAAAATATCATCCAATAGATGGATACCTCAGCCATTATTCTACATATTGCGATTATTTTAATCGTCGCCCGGTTTTTCGGAGAATTAGTTGCGTATTTTGGGATACCTTCGGTTATCGGAGAAATCATCGCAGGCGTGCTGCTCGGCCCGACCTTTTTTGATCTGATCCAGATAGACGGCATGATAAGAGTGCTGGCGGAAATCGGCATCATAATGCTGTTGTTTCAGATTGGTCTGGAGACCAATATCGATGACCTGGTTAAGGCCGGGTATAAATCTGTTGTTGTGGCGATTGGAGGGTTTTTATTACCGTTTATCGCCTGTTTTGCTTTAAGTTATTACCTGTTTGATTTACCTCAACTAGTATCGTTGTTAATTGCAGGCACTATGACCGCTACCAGCATCGGTATCACCATGCGTTCGTTATCTGATCTGGGGCGAGGCAATAGTCGGGAAGGGCAAATAGTATTAGGTGCAGCCGTGCTCGATGACATTCTCGGTGTTTTATTGCTGGCTATTTTGTTCGATTTTTCGCAAAACGGGCAGATTGATTTTGCCGGCGCAGCGCAAATTCTGCTGTTTATGACGGTGTTCTTTATGGTGGCACCGACTGTGGCGAAATCTATCAGTTATCTGGTTCGGCGCTTTGAAACTGTCAGCAAAATACCCGGTATTGTGCCGACCACAATTGTATCACTGGTGTTGTTTCTAGCCTGGTTGTCACATGCAGTAGGTATTCCCGAACTGCTTGGCGGGTTTGCTACCGGCCTGGCTTTATCGCAAAGGTTTTTTATTCCACTGGGTGTTTCGTTTCGTGCCGATCCGGAGTTTTCTACCCACATTCATGAGCAGATGAAACCGATTATTCATCTGTTTACACCGATATTTTTTGTCATGGTCGGCCTCTCGCTGGATCTGAGTCAGATCGACTGGAGTTCGCAGTTCTTCTGGTATTTTTCGATTTCTCTGACGGTGCTGGCGGTTGTCACCAAAATGGGTGGAGCAATTTTCATTCGGGAGAATCTGGCACGTCGGCTTGTTACCGGGATGGCGATGGTGCCCCGCGGCGAAGTGGGCCTGGTGTTTGCCGAGCTGGGCAGGATTAGCGGTTTACTAAGTAATGAAATCCATACCACCATCGTCATGGTGATTGCCTATACCACGTTGTTTACGCCTTTCTGGTTGCGTCTGTTTTACCATAACTTTGGTCACTATCTGGACGATGATTTGCCAGAAGAGAAATCAGTTGAGGTATAGAGAATGAAACCAGGGAGTGAAAATGGCATCGACCATCTCTGCAAGATAGCCTGGAGCTTTGCAGGCTGCTTGATGGCAACCATTCAGTTGCCATCAACTAAGCTGTCGAGACAAGTGTAATTAAAACTCGAGTTATGCTATTCGGCTGATTTTACACTGCAGCTACTAATGCCCAGCAGAGCATAAGGTGGGCACCAGCCGATAGCCGCTGTTGCCAGCATTACAATGCCTGCTACCAGGGCAATAATTCCGACAACGCCTTCGAGTATGCCGGTAGCAAATACGGCGATAGCGGCTATTCCTGCT
The DNA here is from genome assembly GCA_024222685.1 of Gammaproteobacteria bacterium. GTDB lineage: Bacteria > Pseudomonadota > Gammaproteobacteria. The sequence continues at coordinate 4,415 of JAAEOZ010000385.1, forward strand.
ATTACGCGTATGCTACGGTCGATTGATCCTACGTTTTTAGTCATGGTAATTTCTCCTGTAAGTGTGAAATTCAAGTCTAAATTACAGGTAATAATTAGTCAGTGACAATGTCACCCTGCACTGAAAATGTTTTAATTCTATTGCTCAGCAAGATGATTTAGTAATCGGGCATCAATTATTTCGATATGTCCTCGATGGGTTTTAACAAGTCCTCGTTCTGAAAAGTCTCTTAATACGCGACTAACCACTTCACGGGAGCTGCCGACATCGGCTGCGAGGTCGGCATGTGTCTTGTTCAGTATGGTTTCACCTTTAGCGAGACTGCGACAAAACAGTTCGGCGAGACGGACGTCGAGGCGCTTGAAGGCAACTTCTTCGACAACCGAAATAATACTTGACAGGCGATGCGAGAGCAGTCCGAAAATAAAGCGCTGCCACTGCGGTTCCTGACAGAACCAGGTCTGCACATCCCGGGGTGAAATCAGGATTGCGCGTACCGGCGTCTCGGTGACCGCGATTGCCGGAAAACTATCGCCGTTCATCAGGCAGGAAGCGGTTAATACACAACTTTCACCACCGATAATACGGTACAGGGTTATTTCTCTTCCGGAGGCCGACAGTTTATAAACCCGGCCGATACCCTCCAGCACCATCGCCAGGTGGGTACAATGCTGGCCTTCGTCACAGATTGATGTGGCAGCCGGTAATTCAGCGTACTGTGCTTTACTATGGAATGATTCAACAAATTCTGCTGAGCATTGCTTAATAAAAGCAAAACGGTTTTCAAACTCAGTCTGTTGTATATTGGAAATCATGGCTAAGTCCTTATCGAGATATGGGTGAATGAAAACACAGATTACTGAACTATTTAATATAGAACATCCCATTATTCAGGGCGGTATGCATTATGTAGGCTTTGCCGAGCTTGCTGCGGCCGTCTCTAATGCTGGTGGACTGGGTTTTATTACCGGGTTGACGCAACAGACTCCCAAAAATCTGGCAGAGGAGATTGCCCGATGCCACGATATGACCGACAGACCTTTCGGTGTTAATCTCACCTTTCTACCGGCCTTCACCGATCCACCTTACGCAGAATATATCGATGCCATCATAGAGGGTAATATTAAAATTGTCGAAACAGCGGGGCGTAGTCCGGAAACCTGGATGCCGAAAATGAAAGGTGCCGGTATTAAGGTGATTCATAAATGTACTTCGGTACGCCATGCGTTAAAAGCACAGAAGATTGGTTGCGACGCTGTGAGTGTTGACGGGTTTGAGTGTGGCGGTCATCCCGGTGAAGACGATATACCCAATATGGTTTTATTGCCTCGTGCAGCACAGGAACTGTCGGTACCATTCGTCGCCTCGGGCGGCATCGCTACCGGATCACAATTGGTCGCAGCACTGGCACTCGGTGCCGATGGCATCAACATGGGCACTCGATTTATCGCCACCGAAGAAGCTCCGGTTCATGATAATGTCAAAGATGCGTTGGTTAACGCCAGCGAGCTCGATACCCGTCTGATTATGCGTGGCATCCGTAATACCGAGCGGGTGTTGGCCAATTCTGCGGCGCAGCGAATTCTGAACAAGGAAAAGACTCTCGGCGATGCGCTTAAAATAGAGGATATATTTGACGAAGTTGCTGGCGTGTATGCGAAGGTCATGATTGATGGCGATCTGGAAGTGGGTGCATGGAGTTGTGGCATGGTAACAGGATTGATTGACGATATACCCAGTGTCGAAGTATTAATCAGCGGCATTATGCGAGATGCCGAAGCGATAATTGAGGAGCGTTTAGCCGGATTGGTTAAATCGTAGGGGCGTCATTCATGGCGCCCGATTTACAGTTTGAGAAGCGGGCGCGATAAATCGTGCCCCGACGGATTGACCGGCATGGTTGCTGGTTTATACTGTCGATAAGAATCAAATCAGGACACAGGCATGCAAACCATATTCATACAGTTGAAATGTGAGCTCGGCAGGGCTTATGAGGTCGCCGCTGAACTGGTCGAGCGAGACAGTGTGTCAGAAGTCTTTTCGATTTCCGGGCAGTACGACTTAATGGCGAAGTGTTATCTCGACAATGAGGAAGACATCGGTCGTTATGTTGAAACCCGGGTTCATAGTATTTCCGGCATCAGAGATACGCATACCACCATAGCGTTTAATGCATTTACCTGAGGGACCAGCTGCCATCGATTTGTAGACAGATACCATCCTCTTCGAGTTTGATCAATACTGCCAGTAGTGAATGTTTTGCAATCGGAAAAACCGATTCCGCTACGTCGTCATAGACTATCGGCAACAGTTCATCAAGGCTGGCAGGCTGCTTATCCAGTGCCCGAATCGTTTTCTGTTCACGCTCATTTCTGTGCTGAATAAAATACCGAATCAGACTACAACCATCGCGGTGCGCTGGTCCGTGTGCCGGATACAGCGTCTTGATACCGCAGCTGAGCAGGTGTTCCAGGCTATCGAGATAAGTTCGCATATGTCCTTCAGGCGGGCTAATCAGGATAGTTTGGACTGTCGACAGCATATCGCCGACAATGGCGGACTGATAGCGACTATCGAGAAAACATAGATGGTCGACCGCGTGTCCCGGGGTATGCATGACTCTGAGCTGCCAGTTGTCACTGCCATCGGGTGCAGTGCCGAGTTCGAGAATATCACCGTCTTGCAGGGCTTGTCCTTTGATATAACCCTCGGGGATTCGTTGATAACATAACTCGTGTGCACGAACGGGAATTCGGTAGCGATGGCTTAGAGCATTCACTGCACCGACATGGTCTGAGTGATGATGGGTTAGCAAAATGCATTCGAGCTGTTTTCCTTCGGCAATCATTTTATCAAGCTGTCTGAACAGCCTGTTCTGTTCTTCGATATGAGGGCTTGCCGGGTCAACAATATAAATCTTCGCGTTGCCGACAATGAGCGTATTGGTGGTAGTCGCAGGCGGGATGGTATCGGTTGCCAGCGGCGCCATGAAAATACCCGGGGAGAAATAAGACTGGTGTAGACCCCCGTTATCAAGTGCAGTTTGCGCTTCTGCTGCTAGTGTGGTAAATCCAGTTAAACCCTGCTGTTCTATTAGTTTTAACAGCATCAATACCGGTGGTGCAATTTTCATTTCCCCTTTCAACCAGGCCTCGATAGCAACTGCAGGTTTAACAAAGCAATCTTCAACCAGTTCATAGTTATCAATGTCGGGGGATTCGCCGTCATGCGCTCGTACAAGCATAAACTGGGTGTCGTACAGCACCGGTGCAAAGGGTGGTGTGGTAACGCGAAACACTGGTAGTAACTGACTGAATGTCTGGTCGAAGCTGGCCAGAAACCTTTTCCAGGAAGCCGGAGAATCGCTCAGGTCTTTGCTGATGACCTGTTTTTCTGCGGCACTAAATGATTGCCCCAGCGTCGCCGATAAGATATTACATTCTTCAAATGCCTCCCGAATAGCACAGCGATAAAACGCCTGTTGCAGGTCATCACTGCGGTGGTGATAATCGATATCGCTGACATTGCCACCGGGGAATACCCAGTAGTCACCAAAGAATTTTATCTCCGGAGCACGCCGTGCGAGGTAGATCTCAGGGTCCTGATCAGGTCCTCGACTGAGAATTATTGTTGCTGCATATTTGATTTTCGGCATGGCTCGCAGTATATATGCATCCCCGTCAAATCAAATAGCCAAGATTAATGACCGAAGCCTACGTAAACCTGAGCAATGACAATGGCATTGCCACTATCGAATTTTTTCATCCCGCGCACAATAGTTTGCCTGCGGATATTCTTTCCAGACTGACTGCTGCTATCGAACAGGCGGGGAATGATGACAGCATTAGCGTGGTGATTTTAAAAAGTGGCGGTGATCGCAGTTTCTGCGCAGGCGCCAGTTTCAATGAGTTGATGAAAATTGATGATGCCGAGGCTGGCCTGGCCTTTTTCAGTGGTTTCGCCAATGTCATTAATGCGATGCGACTCTGTCCCAGGTTTATCCTCGGGCGTGTTCAGGGCAAAGTAGTGGGAGGTGGTGTCGGCCTGGCGTCAGCGACTGATTACTGTATGGCGACAAAACATGCTGCTATCAAACTCAGCGAGTTAACTGTTGGTATCGGTCCTTTTGTAGTCGGGCCCGCTGTCGAGCGTAAACTGGGGCTGGCGGCTATGTCACAAATCGCGATAGATGCGACTAGCTTCTATGATGCCGAATGGGCAAAGCAGAAAGGGCTTTATTCTCAGTTATTCGATACTATCGAATTACTCGATGAAGCAGTTATTTCTTTTGCCAGGGAACTATCAACATACAACCCCGATGCCATGGCTGAAATGAAAAAGATATTCTGGCAGGGCACCGAACACTGGGATGCGTTACTACCCGAGCGGGCAGCAATCAGCGGTCGACTGGTATTGAGTGATTTTACGCGGCAGACGCTAAAACGATTTGGCTAGCTTGGTTCTGGCATTCATAGATTATTGATTCATGTCAACGCGTATAGAGGTATGGAATGATTAACTGTAGTTATTATAATCGTGCTGATGGAAATATTCTCCTATGCTAAAAGCGGGCAGCATCCAGTCAATAATCACAATGTTTTTATTGTCCGTTTTGCTGGCAGGCTGTGCACAGGTTCGCAAAGTAACCTACCCGCGCGATTTTGTTTACCTCAATAAATCACTGGTGCAGACAGTAATGCTGCGCCTGAGCCTGGCTATGCGTAATGTTGATCAAATTATGATCCAGGGAGAACCGCTCAGCATCGCTAATCAACAACGGGTCAGGCAACTCTTATCGACCATCGATGAGGTAACCGATTCACTCGGTCCAGGCAATCTGATTACAAACCATTTGGTGATCGATGAGCATATCGATGATTTTAAACGCGAAGTCAGAAACGCGGTTCGTACAGCGAATGCTACACCGCCGAGTTATTATGCCGCAGGTCGCCTGTCGGGCAATTGTATCGGCTGTCATCGATTCCGGCGTTAGTTCGGCTCCAGTATTGTGTTGGTAAGCCTGCCGAGGCCTTCGATTTCAATCATGCAGACATCTCCGGGATAGACCAGATCATTTCGTTGAGATCGGCATCCTGTCTGATTTCATGATTGACACGGAGTCGTATTCTGCCCTGCTGCAAATGACCGACCGAACCGACCGAATGCACCGGTCCGCATACCGCAGAATTGTCAAAAGCTTTACCCCAGTCCCACGGACGCCCATTTGTTTCGCAGTGGCCTGCAGGTCGCGTCGTGTTAAGTCATTACCAATAGCGTAGCCCCAGACGTGATCCAGTGCGACTGATTCATCGATGTTAACACCGCCTTTACCGATGGCTACGACTAACTCGACCTCATAGTGAAAATTACCGGTCTCAGGTGGATAGGGGATATTTGCATTGTCGTCGACTACCGCGTCGGCCGGTTTGGTAAAGAAAAAAGGCGGTTCGC
>JAAEOZ010000386.1 GCA_024222685.1 Gammaproteobacteria bacterium
CCGTCGTAAATAAGTGCTTAGTTGCTCGCGGATCAGGCTGGTGGGGGCATCGACCCAATGATGGTAATGGTGCTGTTTTACCGCTTCGGGTGATTTTTCGAAACTATAAAGTAGTGGCCGCTCGCGTAGTATACCTACGGCTTTGACCCGCTCTACCAACAACACACCGGGTAACTGGTTGTTTTGCTTTGCCTTTGCTGGCTGCAATTCGGTGAGCCGATAAAAGTTATTCTGCGGTACGGGTGCCGAGCTGACGCAACCGGCCAGTAGCGCAATTGCGAGGCTAGCTATTAAAATTCGTATCCAGTTAATCATTGATTGTTCCTACTTCTGCGGGGGGCTTGCCACCTAGTAACAGGCCAGGATTGTCGCGTATTTCACGACTGAACTCGTTCATGTGTCTAGCCGAGCCTTCGAGGTCGTGCAATATGGTTTCGGAATAATCGGCCACCTGTTCTAACGAGCTTCGTAGCGCCATGATTGATGCACGCAAGTCGTCACGATTTTCCACCACCGCACCCTGTGTGTCGGTTAGCAAGCTGTCCATCGTACCGATGGTTCCCTCTGACTGTTTTAACAATCGATCCAGAGAATTCTTCGTCTTTAATAACCCCTTCGAAAGTTGGCGTAGGTTGGCTGACATAGTGTTGGCATTGTTTACCATGCTGCTTACTTTGTGTTCGAGGTCTTCACTGAGTATGCGCGGTACGCGGTCGGCACCCTCTTTAAGGGACTTCACCAGTAGACTTACATCGTCGAGTATTTTTGGGATTTTGCTATCCATCTCACCACCCATACTGGTCACTGTGAAATTGAGATTATCCAGCAGCGGTCTAAGGCTTTGTGTCAGCAGATCACTTGTAGAGCTGGCAACACTATTGATGGTTTTGAAAACGTCTTCAGCCTGGCGACCATGTATCTCGGAACCTGGTTGGAGGTATTTGTCGCTATCGCCTTCTTCAATGTTAATAACGGTTTCCGCCAGCAACCCTTCCGAATAGATCCGCGCAATACTGTCGTCGGGAATCTTCCAGCCATCCCGCACCATAATGGTGACGCGATAATGAGTTCTACCCTGACCTTTGAGCGGCTCGATGCTGGATACCGCGCCCAGCTTATAGCCCTGGTAAGTCACCGGTGTGCCGGAGCTCAAACCACCGACATTGAGGTAATCGGCATAGTATCGATCATTTTCACCTACCCCGCCGCTTAAGCGAAAGAGTATGTAGAGCATTAGCGCCAAGCCGCTTAGCACCACGCTGCCTACTACCAGATAATTTACATTTTCTCTTTTCATAGCCCTGCGAGATTTTCCGTTAATCGCTTCAGATATGCTTCCGGATCAATCTCGACGTCATCGGCCCGGCGATTGAGCAGGTTTTGCACACGTTGGTTATCGCAGTTTTTGACTTCGTCAACCGTTCCGATAATCAGCACCTTGCCCTTGTCCAGCACTATAATCCTGTCGGCGATACGAAAAGCGCTATCGAGTTCATGGGTTACGACGACGACGCTCACCTGCATCGCCTCGCGCAGTTTTAAAATTAATTCATCGAGATCAGCAGATACCACCGGATCCAGCCCCGCCGATGGTTCATCGAAGAAAAGCATATCCGGGTCCATGACGATGGCTCTGGCAAGCGTAGCGCGTTTGATCATGCCACCTGAAAGTTGAGCCGGCATAAGTTTCTCGAAACC